>JBAZZV010000012.1 GCA_041658645.1 Candidatus Margulisiibacteriota bacterium | reverse complement strand
TCTTATACGTCCCTCCCGTTACCACCGTCCCACTGTCAGGATCGGGGAAATTGCCCCGCCAGACCACCGAGAGCTGGTTATTCAGATTGGTTGTCCCCAGAACCTCTTTCCCATTAGCAATAGTCGCGACATATTTATCACTGCTGTCAAACACATTCGCCGTGACGATCGAATCCTTGGAAACATTATAGAAGACCGATACCCGATCGATCCCGCCGATGGTGCTGAATTTCCGGTCGGCTGGATCAGCCCTTAAGTTGGAAATTTCAAACGGAGTCTTGATTTCTACCATCGCTTCATCGGTAGCAACCCCTACCCCATCCACCCCTTCCGCGCGGACCCGGACGATATAACTGCCATTATCGACATACGCGCCGGTATCGAGCTTGCCGTTCCAGTCGATCGTTTGGGTTGACCGCTCAAGATTTGATGATTCAGCCGCTTTTCCCATGCTGGAAACATCCACCAGCCGCTGGCCGGCAACATCGATAATTATCGGCAGATATTGTTGACTGAATTTTGAAATGCCGAGATAAACATTATCGGCGGTAATTGAGGGGGAAGCCGGGTCTTCATCAGTTTTAGTCGAGATCATCAGCTGGCCGGCAGCAACCTTGAAGTCGATGCCTCCTTCCCCACCTGATATTGAACTATCCCAGCTGATGAGGGGGGATTTCACAGTTATGCCGCCGCCGATCGTTTTAACGTCCGAATAACCAGCGCCGCTGGTTAAAATGATATTCCCAGTGAACTTGTGGTTTGAGCCATCAACCGACCAGCGAAGATGATATCCGTCATCGTCACTCCAGATAAAGTAACCAAGATCAGTCCCAGCTTTATAATCCGGCTTGCCGATGAACGGCGCGCCGAGGATATTCGGGAAGTATTTAAAGTATACCGGCGTTTCAACGCTTCCGGTCTTTGTGACCTCAACATAGACATTGGCTGGTTTGACGCTGTTGATGAAACCGAGCGGCAGTTTGACGGAGTCGTCGCTTTTGAATTCGATCAATGGCTGAATAGATTTTAATTTGACATATGGGGCTTGAATTGAGGAGGCAGTCATTGAATCGTTATTGACCTTAATAAGACGAGAGGCGGCCAATGTCTCGCCGTTTTCCTCGTTAACCTCAACCTTAATTGTGTAATCGCCGTTCTCAAGGTTATTCGTATACAAATAGGCTAAAGTCGAGTTGTTTTGCAGGGGTCGAATGGAAATATTTTTCGGATCTTTAGGGTCGCGATTGACTTGAGGAACTTCAATATAATCGCTTTGCCAATCTGCACCGGCTTTCTTGTAATATACCCGATAATCTTTGAACGGCTTGTCGTTGGTCCAATCGGGATCAATGGCGGTGCCGCGAATGGAGATCGTCCCCGCTACTTCGGTTCCGTCCTCCGCCGGGAAAGAAATTTCGGGCGCGATCCCATCCTTGACGCAAGAAGCATAAGCTGTGCCGACGTTGCCAATATCGTCCTCCGCAATTATTTGAAAGCGGTACGCCCCTTTGGGCAGGGCCGAACTGCTGCCATCCCAGGCGATCTGATTTGCACCATTGGCCGCCGGCGCCGCAGGAATGGTATCTACAAGCGTGCCGGTGTTGGAGTTGTATATTTTTACTTTCACGTTCGAAGCGTCAGAAAGATTATATGACAAAGTTGTTTGATAAGCGTTTTTACCGATATTTGATAAGACGTAAGGACTGGTGATTTGACCATATATTTTTGGCGGGGTTCGGTCGATACGGACGGCTTCCAATGTCTTCGGGACACTTTCGTTCCCGGCCTCATCGCGGGCGATAACCTCAACCCGGTAAATCCCGTCCTCCGGCCCTTTCGCAAACATATCACCGTATTTCCAACTATAGGCAGCGAGGAAGCCGCCTTTCCCATCTGAAGCCGGGGCGGCTTGGGTAAGATAAGCGGTCGTTGAATTATTGGTTGTATTGTTAAGTTTAATGATCACTGTTGATTTCTCATCCGATCGGGCAGTAAGTCCCAGCTCGGTGGTCTTGGAGGTCATGGGGTTGGGCTCAACGTGGACAGTAGCAACGGTGGGTGGGGTTGAATCGATGACAATCGGTTGTTCGGCAACGGCGGAGTTTCCGGCCAAGTCGAAGGCCTTAATTTTTACTTTGTAAGAGCCATCGGCAGGAATGCTGGTTTCGGCTGGGTTCCAAGAGAAGAAATTTTCACCTTTGGAGAGGGAATCGGTGGTGGCGATGGTGGTGACTAGATTATTACTTGAGTCGTAGAGATCACAGCGGACGGAGGTGAGATTAGGCGAGGCCTCGTCGGAAGCGGACCAGCGAATCGTGGCCGGGGCGCGGGGGGAATATGGCTGCAGGGGTGTCATGGCAATCGTCGGCGCAGTGGTATCGATTGTTAGGTCCATAACTGCCTGGGATATCCCGACATTGCTGTTAGCCACAACGACCAGAGTATATTGCCCGTCGGGGAGCGGATCGTCGGGGGTAAATTCAAACCACATATGCTTGTCGTATGTCCCGCCGCCGATCGTGGTCTTGACCTGTCCGGTAACGTCAATTTCTTCCGTCCCAATCATTAGCCTAGCTGTAGTTAAGCTGACATTTTCCAGCGGATCGCCGCTGTAAGCAGCTTTGGCGAATTTCCCTTTGAAAGTCGGCTGGTTGTTCTTGGTATATGTCCCCGGTATGGGAGAAAATTCGGAGGCTAGTAAAGGGATGGTGTTAAGGATTATTTTCAGCAATTGATGGGACTTTATACCGACGGCATTTTCGGCGCGGACGGCCAGGACGTTTTGGCCTTCTGCAAAGGGCAAATTCTCCAAAACAAATTCTCCGGTTTCGGGATTCACGTTTTCGATCGGCTTCCAGGCGGCGAAATTGAAAGAATATTCAAATTTCTTCATTAAGGCCGGGACCAGATAATTCAATTTTCCGGCGATCCGCGTAGGCGGCTTGGTCACGGTCATTTGCGTCACATATTTTCTTTCCCCTTCCCCTGAAGCGGACAACGCTTTAAGCGTCATCGGGACAGGCAGATTGACAGTGCCGATTGCGCTCCTGTTTTCGGTCATGCTTTTGACTTTGATGGATTCATAGCCGGAGGGAACGACTGAACCTAAAGGAAAAGATAGCGCCGACGCTTCTAATGAGCCGCCAACTTCGCTGGAAGCAATAGTTTGAAGATCAACGGTTTCAAAAATAGCAACCGAATCTAGAAGGGCTGTAGATAGCGTAGCGTTTTCCTTTAGGATGCCCGAGTGCGCTTCAATACATTCATTGATTTCATCCTTATCATTATATACTTCAACAACAAGAGAAGCTGCTGGGCCAAAACGATACCACCAAAAACTTTCCCAGGCTATTGGATAAGGAGTCCCTCCCCATGCCAAAACGGCAGCAGACGCAGCAATCGCAACCTCACATCCAGCAACAATAACAGGGAAGTCATTATTTAAGTATTTTTCAAACTTTTCGCTTTTAAACACCTTTTGATGTCTTAATGCCTTTGATAGATACTTAATGTTCTCTCCTTTTTGGCTCTGAATATTAACAGCCCCATCCCCGTCATTAGTATAAAAACCAGCCCCATATCTTGCCATGAGTAAGCTGAGAAGTTTTGCCTGAGAAGTTGGTAACCCGTAAAATGATGGATGGAAAAGCGTCAGCTTTTGGTACCCCATATTTAGAAACTTGCCAAGAAAGTCATTTTCTACGTGTTTAGTTATATCATAAGAATCAAAGCCATTAGTTAAAGCGCCTTGTTCAATATATTGAGCACAATCATAATTGTATCTAGTATTAGAGAATAATTGAGCCACTTCTTTAGCTGCTGTTCCATACGGCTCAAATACAGGCATGCCGCTGCCATAGACAATGCTATATGTAGGTTCATACTCCTGCGGCAATGGCTCCACATTATTAAGCAATCTGGCTGTATTTCCAAAATATTCCCCTGGCAGTAAATCGGGAAGTCCTCCCCAAGCTGTATTAGGGATTCGCAAACCTCCCAACGAATTATATAATTGCGGAACCATAATAAATGCACCAGATATATCAGCCCCAAATTGATATGGTCCAAATAAATCGCCACCGAGCAACTGATCTTTAATATATGGGGCGGCAAGAGCCGCGAATGAGGCTAGCCCCTCTTTCGTATAACTGCGTATTTCAGAAAATGTTTCCAAATAACTTTTCTTCTTTAAAGAACTCCAATCAAATTGAGGCAAGCCATTATTCTGAAGATTATTAAATTGATCGGAAGCATAAGAGCCAATAGCATAGGCAGTGGCAAAAGGCACATAAGCCATTGTTGATCCATTTAAGACAGCATCAACAAAAACAACCTTGTCGACATCGTAATTATAAAACCCTTCTTTAAACATGCCTTTTAAATTGTTCGAGTAAATATATCCCCTTGCGGCGTAATTGCCCAGCGAATGAACAATTAAAATATATCTTGATGGGCATTCGGATGACGACGGGTCTCTTCCTACGACTTTTTTAAAATTGTTTTTGAAATCGTTTTTGGCTTTCGCTAGCCAACATAAGCCGCCCATTTCTGGCGTAGGATTATGATATTTTCGATCGCCTAATTCGCGTGCATTATTTATTGCCGACCCACAAGGCGCAGAAAAGTTATAAGCATATACATTCCCCTTTAATCCTAACCCGCCTTCAGACACTGGTTTTTCAAGGTGTTTTTTAAACCCTCCATAGGAGCCATAATTATCAAGATTATTAATATCAATGTTTTTAATATCATCATATTTTTTGTCTGTCCAGTTAGCATAATTTCCGCCTATTCCATGGACAAGAATTACTAAATATTTTGGATAAGTAACAGTCCCGTCATAAAAGGAGGCATTTGATGCTCCTTTTATGCACAAGAGTAACAACAATAATATTAATATCTTTTTCATAATCTCACAATACTGCTTTTACTTAATTATATTCCCAAGCCAAACCTAATCATGCCTATCGAATCTCCATTGTAAATATTCGCCTTAGCTTCCGTAAAAACACAAAAATAACGCACATTTATTATTAAGCCAACGCTTGGATCCAAATAAATATTAGTTATAGAATCAGTCGGTCCAAACATAAAACCGGGACCACCGCTCGAGTAAACATCAAATCCTATGCCTAATCCCCCGTATACATACACTTGATTAAATATTCTTTTGCTTAAAAACTTGGTTCCGCCCTCGCCACCTACTATGTATGAATCTGAGCCGATATTCCTTTTCCTAGTATAGGCAGTGGCATAAAATACACCATCAAGGAATGAGTTGACCCTCCCCCCGGCAAGAAGCCCTTCTACCCCAAACAAGGATAGATTTCCGCCATAAACATTCAAGGCCGAAATGTACTCATCCGCATTGTTAATCACATTAATCACATAAGTTTTGGATATTTGCTTGTCTTGATAAGAAGCATTAATATTGACCTTATATTCTCCTTCAGTAGTTGGCGCGTAATAATTGTATTCATTTAAATTGATAACATTGCTCTTTTCTTGCGCAAAACCAGGAAAAGCCATGACAGTATTTGCATTAATATCATGGCTTTCATTATTATCATAATTACCAATAATGTGGACCTTAATAACATATTTATCCCCAGCATACATTGTTGAGGGGATTTCAGCATTCAGACTTATATCTATTAACTTACTTTTTGAATCATTTTCATATTCTTTAATGGCATCTCTTATGTCTCCCGCCTTTGATTTGAACGCCCCATAAGGCGCCTGATCAATCGCAAACGATGGACTAGGCATATTTATTGCGCATAATAAAGCAATCGCTGATATCAAACCTGTATTACCCCGAATATTCATTACCCTCATAACAATTCCTTTCTATATTGTAAATTCGTCATCGCTTATACCGCTATTGATCTTAACAGCGCCATACTCGACCCCGACCTCCATCTTCCCCATCGGTGAGCTGATAACGGATTTGTTTTTTGATTGAACGAAAATAACCGACCCTTCCGCCGCCGTTGCCGAGCCGTCTTCAACGGACGAGTACTCGATCTCCGTCTGGCTCATCGGCTTATTCTTCGGGTCATACATCATTATCTTGGTCGGCAGCCACTTTTCACTGTCAACATAAAATTCCATCTTCCCCATAAACCGATTCTGTTGCTTCGGCACACCGGTAATGATATAAGTGTCGCTGCCGCCGGCAGTCGCAGCGGTAATCTTCCGGGCGGAAAAATAGAAAAACTCTTTGGCTTTGTCTAGATTCATACTTCCTTGACCCTTGCCCCCTGGCATCTGACCCTTAATTTTCGACATATCCTGCACCGTTTTCTGCCCCGTTTCGGGATCGATTATCGCCATTTGATCGCCGTTAGTAATAGTGATTTGCCTGGTTGGTGACAGCATTTCGATTTTTGATTTGTCCTCCCCCTTCGTCCACATCTTTGATTTCTGGGTTATTTTTTGAGGCCCTTTGCTTTCCTGACCAGGCATGACCATATTTGAGGTTATGATTGTAGTGGTCTCCGCATACATGTCTTTGATCTTGGATTGGTTGGATTGAATTTTGTTGATAATCTCATCAATGGTCAAGCCCGCTGCGGCGGGTAAATCAACGGCCTGGATGGATGAAGCGAATAAAACTACGGCTGCGATCACTAGCAATTTTTTAGACATAATTTACTCCTTTACGAAAATATGTGAGGAAAGAAAAAAGATAGATACGGGAGGTATCAAAATCACGCATGCCGCGCCTCCGTTTTTGAACATCTATATTTTACCATGTTTATTACTCCTTTTCGCCATTACCATCAACACCATTATAATGTGTAGTAAGCAATTTTATTGCCAGCTATCCCTATTTTATTTTTTCCCGTTTTTATCATAATTTTCATGTTTTATCCTCAGTCAACTGTCGAATTTTTCGTCACCTTTTGACGAAATTTCGACACCCCACCCAATAAAAAACGTCCAGTACTTCCCTTTCCCCAATTGAGGAATAAGGAAGCACTGGACGTCAATACCTAAGTGATCAGCTAACTATATTTAGTAAGCTAACCCAAAATCCCAATTATTAATCGGGATGGCGTGTACCAACGCCTGCCGATCCGGCAGGTCTGCCTGTCGGCAGATCATAGCTTTATTATTAACTAACGCTCTTTCGAGTGATTTTAATTGATCGGATGGTTTAAGCAGAGAAATGTCATCGGAGATACCGATTTCCACTTTTTTCAGCCACTGGATCGATTTAAGGCAGGCGTCAGCGATCTTATCTTCGGCGCTTCTTCGTGTGGCTAAAATATAGTACAATAAGGCCAGCTCAAAGGCAGTGGATTGCTCTCCTTTGAGGAGGTAAGCGACTCGTCTGGTTTGTATTTTATCGTCTAATTTCATTGATGTATCTCCAGAGATCGATTAGACTATCCTGATGTTTATCGGCAGATTTTGGCGAAAATTTCACTGCACTTTTCCATGTGCATTTTTTCTTAACCATATCAGCACGTATGTATTATCGGCCTTTGGCCGGTTTAACTTGTGCTCACTTCCCGCTTTTTGGGCTATGGGGAAAAAGGGAAGCCACTGCCGAAAGCCGGGGCCGATTTGGGCCTGGCGATGAATATCCATCAGGTAATCGGATATCCGGCACGTGCAGGCGTTGCTGGGTCATGCATCGCTCGATTCGACCCAGATTTATACCAGAGTGGCGATCAAAGACCTCAAGCGGGTCATAAAAAAGCGCCATCCTCGGGAAAAGCAGATAATGAGTTTGACTTGATAAAGCAGTCTATCTTATAATAACAACAACAACAGCCTTTTAAAAGGAAAAACAAATGAAATCTATTGAAAGTTTTCTCGCCCCGCACAAAGCTATTTTTATCCTCTTCATTATATTAACCTTGCCCTTTGTGTTGGCCTGGTCATTAATTTATGGGTTAATCATCGGCATTATCGGCATTACGGTTGATCGCTGGGAAACTGTGAGAAAATATGTTCGCCAGGATGCGATCGAACTTTTAAAATATCCCAAGTGGAAAGAGGATGCCTGGAAAGCGGCTTATTTGAGAGGTATCAATATGGCGGAACAAAGGCGGGAAGCCGAAAGGGCTTTCGCAGAAAAAAGGAAGAAAGTCCCCGGCATGATCGGGCACATTATTCAGGACATTTTGATTTTTGGAATTATACTCTACCCTCCATTGCTTATCTGGGGAATTCTCGCCGGCCCGATCCGGGCTTTTCTGGAATATTTTAAGTGGTGCTATAAAACCTGGCATGGTTATTCAATCTATAAAGGAGCTGATAGATAATGGAAAAGCCGTTGATTTTAGTGGTGGAAGATGAAATTAAGACAGCAGAAAATATAGCAGAAATATTACGGAGGACGGAAAGATACAACGCAGTTATTGCGCATAATGGGATAGAAGCATTTGAGGTTCTGGATAAAAACAAACGCTTATTGGGATTAGCGGAAAACAAGGTGAAATGCATCATTTTGGATTTAAAAATGCCGGAAATGGACGGCTTGCAATTTATTAGAGAATTCCGCAAGAAAGAACCGTTTTTTAAATTAATGCCGATTATTATCCTGACCGCCTACGAAGACGAGGAAAAATTAAATGTGACCACTCACCCGTCGGTGGGAAAGGCGGCTGCTTATTTGAGAAAGCCCTTTAACCGGCAAGAATTAATTGATACCGTCGATCGTGTTTTTCAGGAAGAAATCGGGCATATGATCGATGAGACACGCGAGAAAAAATACACGCGCTTGGAAGAGTTGGAAAAAGAAAAGAAAAAGGGCGCAGGCGAAACCTGATAGACTATTTTTTCAGCGCCTTAAACTGCATTTTAAATGTTGAACCGACCCCAACCTTGCTTTTTACCTCAATTTTACCCAGGTGCTCCCGAATAATGCGAAAGACAATTGATAAGCCTAACCCTCGGCCTTTAGTTACATGGGTGCTGAAAAACGGTTCAAAGATTTTTTCCATGTTTTCTTCCGGGATTCCCGCGCCGGTGTCGGAAACTTCGGCGTACGCTACCGCCTTGTTGGCTTCAATCGCCGAATAAGTAGAAACTTTTAAATCCCCGCCGTCGGGCATGGCTTCCACCGCGTTTTTTATGAGATTGATAAATACTGTTTGCAGATCATCTCTGTCCCCCATGATCAGCGGCGTCGGATTTAATTCTTTTATCAAATGAACCCCGCTAGGCGGAAACAATTGCAACGACGTGTTTATAACATCATTAAGATTGATTTCTATTTCTTGGCGCGCCGTTGGGGTACTAAGCCGCAAAGTGCTTTCGACGATATCACTAGCCCGATTTATTTGTTCTATCATATATTTCTTAAAATCATTGAGATTCCCAATATCCCCTTCGTTATCCAATAATTCTATTTTGCTTTTCATAATAGCCAGTGGCGTTTTGATCTCATGATTATACTCTTGAATTAAATTAGCCATTGACGCGATTTTTTCCGAACGGGCTAACAATCTTTCCGTATCATAAAGCTTCTTTTCATTCGCATCATAATCATTTTTTATCTTTTCGTAGGATCTCGTGTGATCGAGGGCGATCGCCACCTGGCTGGCAAGGACCTCAAGCAGGCGGATGTCCTCATCGGTATAAGGGTCTTCCGAAAGTTTTGGCCCCAGCGCGAAAAAGGCGATCAGACGATCCTCAAGCATACACGGCGTCACAAGACAGGCATTTATCTCTTTGATCATGAATTCGGTGTGTCGCGAGGAAATGAGCTTCGTTACAAGCGGGCTATCCACAGCAACTGCCGGCCCATCTGTTAACGGAGAAAAGGGCTCCCCGTCATAGACCACATAGCGACCGGAAGGCTTTTGTGGATCGGAGAAATTCTCGGGCAGAAATATTCTTGGACTTGATATTTCTACAACATCGTGAAAAGTTTCATAAAGGATGCCGAGAATGGATGCGAGAGATAGCTTCCTCCCTACTCTGGCGCTGGCGTTAGATAGCTCTTTATAATAATCGTATTTACCACGGAGAAACAATTTGTCTGATGTTGTTTGCAAGAAAAGACGGACTGGATGATGAGTGCGGCCGACGATCGTTCCATACACCATGCTCCACAATACAAACAATAAATCTGTGTTAGTAGAAACATTTATTCGATACAACCAAATTAAAATAAGATAAATAGTCCCGTAGAATACAATAGAAATTATCTCTGCCGTTAAACGGCTAATGATAACAGATATATCCATCAAGCGATGTTTAGTGATTGTATAAGCTATAATGCCCAAAGACAAGACAACAAAAATAAATCCCACCGGATAGAACTCTATCCCATAATTGGCCAAAAAATCCGTTGCCGCAACGGAATAAACCACAACCGACATTTTTAGATATCTTGCCTGATCTTTTTGGAACACGGAAGATTCCTTCTCTCTTAGTTTGGAATTAAATATAATATAGCAACGACAAACGAGAATAAATAAAAGGACTAAATAAAAGGGGTGAAGATAAGAGGCCTTAGGATAATACCCAAAAAAGTATTGATAATCTCCTTTGATATAATAATCCGTACCCCATAAAACAATTAACAGGATGCCTCCTATCGCATATGCAATATATGACATTATACGATCGATTTTCTTTTCTGCATATTTTACGGCGAAATGAAATATAGTTATAGGAAGAAAGATTATTCCAGAATAACCAACTTTTACAAGGACCGCCGCGATTCCGTTGTCATGTATATTAAAAAGTATTGTCCAAGTAAGTTGCCAGACAATTGTAGACAAACATAATAATGCAAAGGCGATATTCCTCTCCGACTTCCTATTTTTAAAATATATTAATAGCCCCAATAGTAATGCCACTATTGCAGCCATCAAAGGAGGGATAGAATATGGATTCATGTTTTGTTTTTAAGCCCGCGACGGTATAGCTTACAACATATTTTTTGTTAGTTTTTCCCAACCCATCTTAAATTCATCTGGTATGGGAATCACTTTGTATAAAGCGTCCGTAAAGCCGATTTTTTGTTTACCAGTCGCAATAACATCATTAGTATTCTTATTTACAAATGTAAATATCAAATCAAATGTGCTTATTTTCAGATTATCAACTGCTAATTTGATTAAAACCTGGTCAAATAGCGTAACCTCTTTTTTATATTGCATAGAAGCGTCAATTGTGACCAGTCTAATACCAGATTTTAGAAATTGTTGGATATTAGGCATAACTTGCCTAAAGAATTCCTCTCTTGCCATTCCCTGCCATTCAAAATAACGAGCAAAATAAACGTTCCCAAACAGATTAGTGTCATGCAAATAAGCGGTCTTCTCAAAAACAAACTCTTTTTCCATAATCATTTCCCTCCTTGTTTTTTTCCAATGTAATCAACTACATCTTCTACTTTCTTAATTGCGCCTAAATCTTCTAAGGGGACTTTGATATTAAACTCATCTGATAATCCAAAGGCAAGCTCAACTGCTCCAAATGAATCCATGCCTAAATCATTGACTAACAAAGATTCTGTGTTGATTTTATTAATATCTATTTCCAATTGTTTCGACAAGACTTGCTTTACTTTTATTTCTATATTTTCCTGTGACATTCTGGCCTCCTCGATTATTTATGCCTCTTCAAAACAATAGTCGCATTTGTGCTGCCAAAACCAAAGGAATTCGATAGAACATTATTAACCACCATTTCTTTAGCATGATTTGGAATATAATCTAAATCACATTCTGGATCAACCGTTTCATAATTAATAGTTGGGGGGATAATGCCATTCTCTATAACTAAAGCGCATATTATTGCTTCAATACTCCCAGCAGCACCAATTGAATGTCCTATCATTGATTTAGTTGAACTTATTTTCAATTTGTTCGCATATTTACCAAAAACATCTTTTATCGCTTTTGTCTCAGTTTTATCATTCATTTGCGTTGATGTGCCATGTGCATTTATATAATCTATATCTTCCAAATTAATCTTGGCATCATCTATAGCCAATCTCATCGAATTTGCGGCGTCATTTCCGCTAGGGAGTGGAATAACCATATTGTAAGCACCACTTGTCAATCCATAACCAATGAGTTCAGCATAGACATACGCCCCTCGTTTTTTAGCATGATTGAGCTCTTCCAATATAATAATTCCAGCCCCTTCACTTAAAACAAACCCATCTCTTTCTTTATCAAAAGGTCTACTTGCCTTTTCCGGAGCTTCATTTCTTTTCGATAATACTTGCAATGCACTATAGGCAGCAAAAGTAAAAGGTGTTAGAGGCGCTTCTGCCCCACCAGCAACTAATACGTCTGCTCTTCCCCAACGAATCATGTCAAAAGCCTGGCCGATTGCATGTGTTCCAGAAGCACATGCAGTCGAAACCGTTATATTAGGGCCTCTCAAATCAAATTCTATCGATATTTGTCCGCCAACCGCATTGGGGCAAACTCGGGGAACACATAAGGGGTTAGCTCTGCTTGGCCCCCGATCGAAAATGACTTGCATCTGTTCCTCATGAAATAAAGCCCCACCTAAACCAGAACCCAAACAAACACCAATTTTATCTTTGTTTTCCCTTTCTAAATCAATTTTAGAATCAGAAAGAGCCATTTTTGCAGCTGCGACACCAAGCTGAGCAAAACGATCCATTCTTTTCGCTTTGATGGGCTCTAAGTAATCCAGGGGATTAAAACGAGATATTTCTCCGGCAATTTTAACGTCATAATTCTTGGTATCAAATCCTTTTATAAGAGAAATGCCAGATTTACCAGCAATATTTGATTTCCAAAATTCTTCTTTCCCTATTCCATTAGGAGCAATAACGCCAAGTCCGGTTATGACAACTCTCTTATCGTTCATTTTAATAGAAATTATACTCTTGGGCAGTTGAGAGTGCAAATAAAAAGTGGCCAAAAAATAAGCATTGTGAGTCGCAACGTCATCGAATCCAGAAATAATTAGTGTTTTCCCTCTCATAAGGGCAAAAAGCAAGGGAACAAAGCCCTATTTAAACAGCTTCGCCAGCCTGTATTTTAAGCTCTTTTTCTTCAAATCCCTCTCAACTGGTGATCGCTGATCGGTAATACCGACAATATCCGCCCTCGCCTGCCCTAACCTTTCCGCTTTCCACCGCGGAGCATGAAAACCGGCGATCTTTTTATTATCCCATCTCTGCCAGAATTGCCGGGGATCGTCAAATTTATCAAGGATCGAGCGCATTGTCCGGTACGCGCTGGCGATCATTATCTCGCTCTTATTCAAAGCAAGCGGGCTGATGGAAAAGAGACCGGGGTTGACGATCCTGACCGCCGGGGCCGGTTTGGTAGAAAACAGGACGTTTTCGCAAGATTTGCCGACCTGGGAGTAGCTGGTCGCGATCTCAAGAAATTCAAAGAAGACGGAGGCAATATCTTTGCGGAAATAGTCGATATTCTGCTGGCCGGCGAAGCTCAAGACCGAAGCGAAGATATATTTAACATCGGGGAGGTATGCTGCCAGCGTGATCGGGCAATTGTCACGGATGCCGCCGTCAAGGAGAGCAAGCTTGCGCTGCCCGATGTTTCTCGGATACGGTTTGAATAGGACCGGCAGACCGATGCTTGCTCGGAGTGCTTTGGAGATAAGAATGTCTTTCGGATAGAAAAGCGGCTGGTAATGATCCCTCTTTGGTGTTCTCAACTTTTGTGGAGAGCCAAAGACGATTTCATCGCCGGAATTAAGGTCAGTTGAGACAATATAAAGCGGCTTCTTTGTTTGGGATAGCTTTTCCCCTGACAGCCCGGCTTCTTCAGTTATCACATCGATCAGCCGCTGACCATCAATCAGCCCGCCCATTGATTTAATGCTCTTTTGAGGGAAGATCGGGAAGTCAACCAGGTTGAACCAGCCATACTTGCGGGCAAAGGCAAGATACTTATCAATGGCAAGATCGACATCATCATAAACCGCCATCATGGCGGCAATGATCGCGCCAACGGAGGAACCGATATAGATATCAGGCTTTATCCCCTGCTCAAAAAGGGCTTTGATTATTCCAAGATGGGCGGCGCCGCGGCCACCGCCGCCGGAGAGAACAAGGGCAAATTTGCGATAATTATATTTGTTTTTCATTTTTTTAACCAATCCGTAGGAATAACAGAAATCCCTAGTTTCCCATAAATTGTTGCTAATAAGCCATCACCCTGCTTCATCTGTCCATAGTCAAATTTTGTGAATTCAATCCCAAAGCCAACGCCCAATCCAAACGAAGCCTCAAATTCCGCTGCCACACTATTAAAATACTGCTTCTGATTGCCAGACAATATTTCGTTCGTATAAAGCCACAGAGTAATTCCTATCAAAGAAGGACTTACTATTTCCCTATAACTCAATCCAACGCCAACTTTGTTTTGGTTAACACTTTTAATGCTTACTGTTGAATAACCCAAATTTACACCATAGTATCCTTTATTAATTAAAACCGGATAATAGCCAACCTCACCATTAATCTCAACGAAACTATCACGGATGGTAGGCTGCTCTTTTCCCGCCAATCTGACTCCTCCAGTTAAAACAAGCTGTGGAGTGCTATAAACATTCCCTATTTGCTGATCATCAGAATATGCATTAGACATATGCGCAAAAAGAAAACACATTGTTACTATAAAGATGATTGTTAGTCGTTGCATTTAGGTGCTCCGCGGTTGATATCCCTCTTCATCGTTTGCAGCAAGCCGCCGGAGAGGGCAAGGGTTGTTTTGTGATTCATTACCAAAATTGTATCGCAAACGACTATAAATTGCGACTATAAAAAATCCCGCTCCCCCGTGAAAGAGAAGCGGGATTTGGAGGCCAAGTAATTACAACTTTTCACCATCATAAACTCTGTCTTGCCATATAACTGGCAGTCTAAAATATGAAGACGGGGGGTTATATTCGATAGCTCATCGCGAGGCGGCAGATGCCAGAGTCAAAAATAAGGGTCGGTTCATATTTTTCGATCTTTCGGAAAAGCGAACTATTGCTCTTGGACTGATAAAACGACTCGGTAAGCTTGACCTCGACAAGATTCTTTCTAAGATCATATTTGACGCTGTATAGCTCCGGCTTGATGCTAACAGTCAACGGCTGATCAACCAGGCGATTATATTTGTCGGCAAGAGCCTGCAAATCGTTTGCCGCCCCAAGACAAACGCCGGGAATAAACAGCAGTATTAAGAGTAGTATGTATAGTTTTTTCATGCCCTTACCCGCATATTATACATCGAAATAAGACGCCCTATGGCTTGCATGATTGTGGGGGAGGGAAACGCAATATTAGCTCACAATTGCTCACGCTTTGCCGGCGACCAAAAAATAGCCCGCTCCCCCTACCGGAAAGCGGGCTATTGGAGATTAGGTGCTTATAACTTCAGCATCCTTTATCCCCTTTAGAATCGGTTTAAGGTATTCTCTTGTGGATAGATCCATATTTTCAAGGGCAATATCTACTGTGCTTTGCGGTAAACTTAACAAAGCACCGCAACAGTCGCAAGCAAAAATCGTCCGGCCTTCTCCGGCCTTGTTGTACCGTTCACCGGCGATTGTTACCCATATTTCCGCTTCTCCTTTGAATTGGCAATCGACAGTGTATCGGTAGCCATTGCCCAAATGATGGCTTTTACTATTGAGCTGGACTTCGTCATGATCAAAGCCCACCCCATCGTCCAGGACAACCTTGATTGCAAATTTTTTGTGGTTAAGCCCTTCGACGCCATCATAAAGAGTTTTGGGGTCTTCATAGAAGCGCCCCAGCGTTCCCGCCTCCTCTTTTCCGGCGTACCAACCGATCCAGGCCGGGTCATCAAGCCACTCCTTGATTTGTTTGCGGCTGAAAAAACAATTATCCAAAACACCTATTTTCTTTTCTTCACCTGTAATCGTGTTCTTAATATATTCGCCCATTTTACCCAACTCCTTTTATTTTAAATAAGCCCGCCTACCGGTAAAAGCAGGCGGGCTATACGGATCAAACCTCGGCATATTTGTAGGATACGCCGTACTCAACCTGGTCCTGAATTGAATTCAGGCAACCCTGGCAGATGAAGACTATCCTATTTAGTGTATAAGGCTCGAAAGCTATGTGATCGATACTCTCATTACACTTAACCAGAAACGCGCCGCAAACACAACAATTTCTCATATAATTTACCTCCTATTTTGAAATAAGCTGTTTTAGCTCACTAATTAACAGATGATGCTCTCTGATCTTATGAAGGTGTTAAATATAATCGAGGAAGCGGGCACATCGCGTCCTATTGCGAGGGGCACACTGAACACCGGGCAGTAAATGATCGCACTGGAGACATGGAGACAAAACCGAAGCCGACATAACTAAATCACCTCCCTATGACTAAAATCAAACACAAAACACCGACTGACTAGATCAGCGGGGAGAGAAGCCCCGCCCCCGCAGAGGAAAACAACCACCGGCACACCCCGGGCAACAGCCTGGCGGACGGAGAAGAGAGACCCACGGGAAGGACCGAAGAGGAAAGCCACCACAACCGAGCAGGCAGACACGAGCCGCTGATTGCGCCCCAACAGCGCGAAGACGGCCTGCTGGCGGGGCGCACCGGGGGAAGCAGGCCCCCAGACCACCCGGCCGCCAGAGGAGAGAAACCGGCTGACCTGGGGACGGACCGGAGCGGGAAACCCCGAAGCGGAAGACCAAGCAGAGAAAACAACCCCAGAAGCAGCCGCCCCCTGCTGGAGCAAGGCAGAGAGAGCGAATGAATCAGCCCCCACTGCCCCACCGGAAGCAACCCGGAAGCCCCGAGCAAGGAAGAGGGAAACGACAGAGGAAACAAGCGGGGAAAAAGAACCAGGCAGAGCGCGAGAGCCAACCACGCCAACCAAACGACCCATAAACAACACCTCCCTATAAAATAATGCCGGGAGCAACTGCTCCCAGCACGGAAGGTAAAAAGCATTTTTTTCGCCCCTGTCACCCGGAGCCGCAGCTGCGAGTTGGATGTCGAGCAGCTGCGGCGGAGGGCGCGGAGGAGGCAAAAAAATACTCGAGGTTTTTTAATATGTTTATTTGCCGACGGAGCAGAGCCGCCCTTACATTGATATTATTTATGAGGCGGCTTGACAGGAAAAAGGCGAAAAAATGCTATAATAAAAATGCTGGGAGCAGTAAAACTATTTTATTGCTATCCAACTCGTTTAATCTTATCTATCACATTGACTGTATTATTTAGCACTTTCAATTGTTTAATTGAGATTGATTTTTCTCCTGACTTTGTCGGTTTCCTATGCGCCAGTGATCGCCAGGGACGCACGCCGTCACCGTTATATATCTCCTCGTATCCGCCATCCTCATCAATCTTTAACACAAGTAGCAGGTCTGTTTCACCTTTCAGCTCAACCCCGGATCGTTGCGTCGTCTTAACTTGTACTTTTCTCCCATTAACAACCCCATCGTGAATTGGGTTTGTTATGCCAGACAACTTTATCCCATAATCTTGGGATGCATACATTTCGCCAATACTTCCAACCATATGCCCATCTGGAGTAAAAGGCCTTTCTGGAAATAGTTCGCGCAATCCTCTTGCGGCACTGTATATTTGTTTAATTAACTCTTTTACTTGTTCACTCATATTGCCAATTTTATATAATTCTCTTATTTCCCACATTCTCGGGATATTTCTTGAAGTCTTTAGGAGAATATTCTTTTACTCTCCCTTTATCATCAACAGAAAACACATATAAACATAAATGCCTCGCCGCTTGCCAGGGGATTCGTCGCAGCGCTTTTTTTGCGCTATTTTCTGGAAGGCCTAAACCATAAAGATAAGCGTGCCTAGCAATAACCTTCATCCGCGACAACAATTGCCCTAATGCATACAAAAAGTTAACTTCATCGGCAGAGGGGGCTGAGCTAGCATAAGATTTTCCTTTGCATTCAATAATAAATCGTCTTGCCTTATTTTTATTCCTAGAATCTGTTACAACAATATCCGGGCCTCGTTCATGCAAACCCTTGGTTTTAATGTTGTAATCCCAACCCTTTTTGGCAAGGTGCCTTAGAATGCGTTTTTCTACATATTTTTCAGTTATCCTTAACATACAAACCTCGAAAATCGTAATATCCTATTTCCATTAAAATATTAACAGCCTCATTGACCATTTCCTTGCATTCAGGAGATTTCCTTGTTTCTTCAATTATTTTGCGCATATCAACGGGGTCAATATATCCCTCCTTACTAGCTTTTTTGACCCTGATCACTTCTAACAATATACTAGCGGTTGATTTTGGGTGGCTGCCAGCATTTTCAAGCAGATATTCAAACAGATTATGCAAACGGAGATACCCTCCTGATGGCTGTATGGAAGCTTTTATTAAATCAATCAAAGAATCGATGTTTTCTGGTGCGATTTCCAACCAATCAATGAATCCCAATAATTCCTCATCCTTTACTTCTTTAACTCTCTTAGTCCATAGTGCTTTTAATTTAGGCCAATATTCCTCAACACTTTTGGGGTCATTTCCCTTCATTTGCCTAAGGGATGATCCGATATAAAATATTGCCTGCTGTCGGACCACTATTGGCGCTTTTTCAAACAGCCTATTAAGCAGACCGTCTTTAGAGCTTAAGTTCTCAAAATCCCATAAATATGCAATCATTATATGCTCAGCCAATCGGTCATTTTCCGGTTCCCTCTTTTTAGGTGGGGTTTGTCCCAAATTCTTTATGGCTTTCTCATAGTGATTCGTAAGTAATTTATATATTTGCTCATAAAATCTGCTATAAAACATATAGCCTTGCCAATCCGCATCCCATATGACTTTCTTATCCTCTGCCATTGGGAATATTTGCCCATCAGCAAGCAGCTTTTTTGCCCATTCCTGATCGAGATAGTATAAGTGGATAAAGAAACGCCCATACATAGAATGGACCGAAGGACTTGTCTCTTCTTTTAATCGTTTTTCAAGAAAGGATTTAATCTCCGGCTCCAGCCTTTGGCCGGGAGGGAAAGGCCCCTTGCCTTTCTCATCATCTTCATTCGCGTGGATACGAGCATAGCGCAGCGCATATTGAAACAAAGCTTCCATAGCTTTGCCGCGAGTGCAATTTATGGCATAGGTCACATAGTCCATGTTATCCCCGCCATATTTGGTTTCATCTTCTGGCATCGGATTAGGATCGTTTTCAATAATAAAGATCAGTATTTCCCTAATTTTTGGCAAATATTCGTCCGGGATAACATGCTTATCATTTTTGACAGCATCATCAAACAGATCCGCAATTGCGCCTCTTGTCCAAGTAATTTTTCCATAATCCCAATCATCCATACCATTCTCAAGTACCGGCTCATCAAAAACCTTTGAAACTAATTCACACAATGATATAACCGGTTTCCAGTCAAAGTCCTTGCCACCCCGCCAAGCGTCTTGCAGGCCGCGGATGAGATTAGATATGTAGGTGGGATATATGCATTTTTCAGCAAACCTCTCTGCTATCGCTGCATAAGGGGCGGGATTCTCCTTTACAATGTCATTTAATATTCTAGCTAACCCTTCAGGAGTAGGCTGCCAATGGCCTCCAGATGGCTTAAATTTATTTTTGATGTAATCTAATATTTCATCAGGCGCCATATTTTTAATTGCTTCTCTGTCTAGGGGAGCAGTGGGCCCAACCCAACTAGTTTTATAGGTTAAATGTTCTGGATGCTCCATCTTTTTGAACTCTGACTCGCATTCCTTTAAAATCGGATAATAATCAGACAACTGAAGATCAGATAATACCTGCTCTTTAATCATTATTAAATGTTTGGCCTGCCAATGTTTTACATAGCCGGGATCATCTTTATGCTCGCCTCCAGGACCCTCAACAACCCAATCAAGAATCTGTTTTTTTGTCTCCGGCATTAATACACCATATTTATCTTTAAGCAAAAGCATGTACTCATGGTAAACCTCATAATCATATAGGTTCTCTCTTTTACCTAATACTGCAGAAGCTAAATTATCGAGATTTTTTACCCTCACAGTATGGATCGCTAATCTCCTGAATAAGGAATATTTCTCTGTTAAAAGCCTATTCACTACTTTTTCTGCCTCTGGCCTGTCTTTTTCAACAAGAACCAACATAGAATCCCTTAAAATAACAGTGAATATATCTTTAATATCACCAATGGCAAAATCATAGTTCTGATCGCTATCTTCAATAGTAGGCCTGCCAATATATGAAAGATCGTACTCTTTTTCGCCATACTCTAGTTTTATCGCTTCCTTAAAGCGTTTTTCAATGATCCCCATTACCCTCTTAATGTCGCTTTCAATCAATAATGGGAGCAACTGCTTCTGTATATTCTCCCTATAATGGTAAGTATCAAAACGTAATTCAACATGTCTATGAGCCCCTTTTATCGGCTTGCTTAATATGTCAAACAATTCAAAAGCAGCATCAAACTCGCCAGCTTTAATCAATTTTTCAAGCAGATCAATCGAATACTTATCAATTAAGCCTACGCCCTTATATTTGCGATTTAACCATTCATCGATTTTTGCCAACAATGTTTTTGAATTCTCAGCCGGCAGATTAAGCATGGCTTGCATTGCTAATGTAATGGCATTTTGATTTTCTGTATTAATATTTGCGAGCGTTTGTGCTACCTTGCCGGGGGCTTTATTGGCCATTTTTATTAGGTAATATCCTGGCCACCATGCGGGGAACTGGATAGTTCCTCCTTCTTCATTTCTTTCAGGCGGGGGGATTTCCTTGAATGCGCCAATTTCATCTATAAATTCGTACCAACCAGCTTTATCAAGATTAACAAAGAAATACTGGTAAGCAGCGGGCTTTGACAGTAATTCCATAATCTGCTTTTTATCAATCGGTTGCTTATTCATTGGGGGCAGCCTCCATCGACATGGCTTCGTCTAATAGCGTGACATCTCTTTCGTAGAATCTCGAAAGAGCATCAATTAAACAAGACTTAATAATATCCCATTTTTCAATAAAATCGTTTTCTGATATTTCATTGCTACCATAATGGGTATGGGCAACAAAATAGTTGTTATGTGTATTTGCCCATTCTCTAATACTCTTTAGTCGCTTTTCTTTGATTTCCTTAGGCAATCTTAATATGTCATTTAACTCGCCATAATATGATCGTATTTTCTGTTTTAAAGAAAATGCGCCATTTTTCAGGGTTGCCTTAAGAACATCAAACATTCTTTCAACTTTCTGATGCTCATCCCTCTTGTCTACCTGAATCTCAGATGTAGGCATTAAAGCCAGGGCTTTTTCAAATGCAAGATCAAGCTCAGCATGGATGGGAGCTTGTGCCCCGCTATCCTGAATACTATTATTTGGCGCTGCTAATTCCCTAGTCAATATGTCCGTGATCCCACGTATGGAGTGCGCCGCCTGGTGAAATCTATCCGGATTGTCTCGATCATTTAATACCCTTACAATCCCGATAAGGATATTAATCAATCGCGCATTTGTTCTTTCAAACAATACGATCAATTCCCTTTCTTTCTCATCAAATGGAGTCGCGATAGTTAAAGAAGGGTTTAACTGACTTTCGGCCATTTACAACCCCCCCCTAAGCGCCATCGCCAGAATTGCCTTTTCGTTTATGCTGGTATTTTTTTGTTCCATTAGGCTTCTTCCCTCTGCCTCCCGCTTTCTTCCCAACCAACTTCTCCTTCTCTTTCAATATCCGCTCAAGCAGCTTTTCCGCACTCTCATATTTTCGCCCCTCTTTTTCCGCAAGTTCAGTTTCGTTGATAACCAATTCACCGCGGAAGGCCTTAGCAAGCACTGATTGGGAGATTTTATCCACCGTAGCCTTGGCTTTCCTGTAATGGGTTTCTAGCCTATCAGCAAAGATGAACAGTTTGTTCACCTGCCTGATAATTTCTCTTTGTTCTTCTATGTGAGGAGTTGGAATAATCGCTAGTTTTAATGCATCAGCCCCTATATTCCCTTGATTTACATTGCCTGTTTCGTCTTTGAAAAAGAATTCCCTAAAATCAGGTGTTTTCATATAAATAGACAGATATTCTGGCAGTAACGAAGACTTGTTGCAACGCAACCTTGAAACCCTCTGGTTAAGAAAGAGTGGGATTGTATCGGGTTGTACGATCGCATTAAACCCATAATCCCTTTTATTTCTAGTCCCAGTCATTGAGATAATCACGTCTCCAGGCATTAAACGAAACCGGCATGCTTCAAGAGCATACTGGTCATCGATAAATGCGGGTGCCAATGTAATATCTATGCCATATCTTTTTACATTGGCTATTTTTATTACTTGATTATTTCCCGCCTTATTAAATCTTTTACTTTCGAATGCGAAACCACCTTGATACTCTGCCATATCCTGCAACTTTTTCCCCTCCCACTCTATCTCGACCTTATGTTGCTTCCTCCACTTCTCAGTCAACTTCCCTGCAACTGCGGCAATTAGGACGGCCTGCTTGAATCGTTTAACAATTTTTGGGACTTTGCCCAGACGCTCTTTGACCTCATCAATGCGGGGCATAATTTGATCTAACTTAGCAACAATACGCTTCTGTTCATTGAGGGGAGGAATGGGAATTGGATATTTCTTAAGAATTGTTTGGCTAATATTCTTTTGTGCTCCACCTTGTCCCATACTTAACAAATCCGCCTCTTGATATTTTAAGTAATAGAATAAATACCAGTTAGGAATTCCACCCCAAATCGATGTTGTGAAAGCAATGGCCTGGTTTGTTGTACACCTAATTCCAGCTATTCCTAATTTCCCGATGCTACCATACATAGCGATCAAAACAGCCCCAATCTCCACCCATTTTGCTGAGCTATTTTTTAGACCATTTTCAGTGATGCGTTTGTTTGATCTTGTTACAATTCCGTTATTTAAATCTGCAATGATTAGCCAGGGAATATTTCCATCATAGTATTTTTTTTCGGTAGATTTAGGAGTCCCGCCAGAGCCCCAATCAGCAATATTATCTAAAGTTGTTTCAACCCATCCATTAGGTTGCGTCTCATTCATTCTCCATTCTCCGCATCGATCAGCGTCAGGACCTCCTGAAGTTCATCTACACAGGCATTCAGTTCAGTGATTGCGTCCCCCGCTAGTACGTTCGGTTCCGGTAGCGAGTTTGGATCGTCAAGCTCTTCATCTTTCAACCAGGTAATGTCTAGATTATATTTGCGCTCTTTGATTTGAGAGAGGCTAAACTTGCGAAAACGGCCTTCATCTCCCAGGTCTTTTCGTTTTGCTTGTCCGTTTGGATCATTACCGTAACACTTTTCAAATTTCTCAAACATTTCCGGAACAAGGGGCCTATCTTTCTTGGTAACGCCCGGAATATTGGCCCTATTATCATAAATCCAGGTATTTTCGGTAGGTATCCCCTTCTGAAAGAAGATCACATTAGCTTTTATACCCTGGCTATACGGAGTAAACGTTCCGTTTGGCAGTCGCAATATTGTATGAACATTGCAATCCTCCATCAGATATTTAAACACATCGCCGGCTTCATCTGAAAATAGCACATTATCTGGCAAAACCATTGCCGCCCTTCCGCCGGGCTTGAGAATAGTAACTACATGCTGAACAAAATTAAGCTGCTTATTACTGGTTGAAACCGTAAAATCATCTCTATCCGGAGCTTGATTGGCCCCCTTGGTGCCAAAGGGTGGATTTGTTAAGATGCAATCGTATCTTTTATCTCCTGGTGGCTCATACAGCGAATCGCCTAAGGCGATATCAACATGTAAGCCGTGCAAATATAAATTCATCAATGCCATTCTGCGAGGTCTAGCAACCAGCTCTTTGCCGGAATATGTCCTGTTCATTATCCTCTCGGCCATCTTTCTCTCAAGCGCCCCTTTTGTCTGTTCCATTATCCATTCATAGGCACAGACCAGAAAGCCTCCGGTGCCTACTGCTGGATCATGGATGGTATAGTCATTTGATACACGGGGGTCCGGCTTTATACACCTGACTATGGATTGGATTACTATTCTAGGAGTAAAATATTGCCCTGCCCCCTTTTTGCCTTCCGCCGCCGCCTTTTCCAATAACCCTTCATAAGCCGCCGCTTTTACATCCACATTTAAAGAAGTCCATTCAATTTCGTCAATTAAGCTGATCAGTTTCCGCAAATTGACTGGGTTAGTAAACCTTGATAACGCCCCGGAATAGATATCCCCAAGAAGATTCTTTTCCTTACCCAGGCTTCTTAATACTTCAATATAGAAATCTGTTAAATCGGTCCCTGATTTCTCTTTTAGCACGGCCCAGGAGTAAGCTTTTGGTATATACGCGCCTTTCTCATCGGCCATTTTAAGAAAAAGCAAATAAGTGATCTGCTCAACATAATCACCATAATCTATTCCCTCGTGCCTTAATGTATGACAGAATCCCCAAAGTTTTTGTACAACATCGGTCATGATACTGCCGCGACCTCCTTATTGATCAAGTGAATTATATCCTCTAATTTACCGTCAAATACCTTATTGGCCTTACCCCAACCACCAAAACGAACAAAAATAGGTAAATAATCGAAATCTTTTTGCTCAATCGCAAGGTTTAGCGCTAAATGTTCCCCAATTAACCCTAACCATTCTAACTGTTCAGGGGAAAAGCTCTTTTCCTTCTTCACTTGGGCTATAGCCATATCAACTCTCTCTTGGGCAGACAATAGAACATTCTGCTTTCTAGCTCCTTTTTTTACCATTGAGATAATATCGGCCAATTCATGATGATAGGCTTGCCTCAACTTTCTTTCAGTAAAGTTTTCCGGCGCCCGCTCAAGTTTCTTCCTTAGTTCGGATAAAGCTTCGGTCCCCCAACCTTCCGGCTTGCTCAATAATATCCTGACCGCTTCAATTTTATCTGGATTCTTCTCAACATAATCAGCAAATGCCTTTAAATAGTCATCAAGCTTTAGCTCTCTGCCATCCGTTGTTTTGAAAATATAATCCGATTTAACCTGATCTTCGGTTTCATAGGCCACCACAAACACTCGCTTTGCTCGTGGATAATTCTCCAATAAAGCCTGAAAGGCTTTGTCTCGAAGCAAAGTCATAGAAGCATTAAAGTCTTGCTGAATCCTCTGCGGGAGTGTTTTAGCATATCCCTTTATATCACCTTCAGGTATGTGCCGGGCAAATTGCTCTCGCCCTTCCGCGCTTACACTTTTATCAATCCGCTGGATCCTCTTTACCAAACAACGAACGTTATATTCACGATCCTGGTTCTGATAGATCGACTCAATGATCTCAATAATACTTCTGGCCGGTTTTTCTGGCGGTTCAAGGGTAAAGGCGCTGGCTTTCCGGAAATATTCGAGGAGCGTGCCATCAAAACAATCGAATACAGTAAAATGCGTTTTGTTTATCTCATCGCATTTCCTGGTCCCTCGTCCCATCATCTGCTCAAACAAAATTCTTGATTTAACAGGCCGCAGAAATACGATATTCTCAAGCGCTGGAATATCTACGCCGGTAGAAAGCATATCAACGGTGACAACAATCCCTGGATTCGGTCGATTTCTAAATTCCCTTATCCTCTGCAGCGGTCTATCGACTGTAGGACTGCCGGTAATTTTTTGGGCAAAGTCATCACCACGTCCGTATATTTCCCGGCAAAGTCGAACTAATTGATCAGAGTGGGACATATGCGGCAAATCATTAGCAGCAAATATAAGGGTTTTAGGGAATCTACCGGTTTCCGTTTCTTGTTCATCTGTATATTTCTTTAACTCCTCTACAATCTTTTTATTGCTATCCGGGGAAGTTACTCTTTGCTCGATATCGGCAGTATCAAAAGCTCTCTCATCTTCAAGGTTGTCGAGCTTCTCCCTGCCGGTTTCAGTATCTACAAAACCGACTTCTTCTCCTTCTTTCAGGAAGATACCATTCATCTTTACGGCTGAAGATACTTTTACCGCATCATAATCAACAAGGTGCCCTTCCTGAACCGCTTTTTCATAATCATAGCGGAAAACGATATCTCTAAAATATGCCTTAGTATGAGCAGCAGGCGTGGCGGTCAGTCCGATCTTCAATGCATCAAAATGCTCCAATACCGCCCGCCATTTACTAATCTCTACCGCAGTGTAACCGCGATGACACTCATCGGCTACAATAACGTCAAAAGCGTGAATTGGGATATCCAGAATGCTGGCATCCGCTTCATCCTCCACATCCCCACCATTGTCGGCAAAGGAATCCTTCCAACCAAATAAATTAACTCTCATCCTTTGAATCGTGCAAACATACACAAAAGCATGTCCAGCCTGCGGATCAGTTAAGTACTTTTCGGGCAATACTTTTGGGTCGTACTTGAGGTCATCACCTAAATCCTCTCTCTTAAATCGCTGGCTGTATACTTCATATATTTTATCGAATTTCATTCCGGGTTCGGGCTCAAAATTAGCGAAAGCGCCCACTGCTTGCGCAGCCAGAACTCTTCGGTCAACTAAGAATAGGATGCGCTTACCGTACCCTGCCTTCATAAGGCGATATATTTCAGACACAATTGTAAAGGTCTTTCCTGTGCCGGTTGCCATAGCAACAAGCATCTGCCGTTTCTTGGCTTCGATTGCTTCTTCAATCTTTTTGGTCGCCTCGATTTGATACGGCCTTAAGCGAGGATGATCATTTGGATTATTAACCAGCCATTCCAAAGCTGGCCCTTTAAAATGGTCCAACATTTCTCGAAGGGCAAATGGGGTATGAAAATGCGAAACGATCCTTGAATAACTGACTGTTTCCCTTAAATCTTGAAACCAGATAATCTCTCCGTTAGTCGAGTAAATGAAGGGGATTTTATACTCCCCGAAATTAAAAGGCCCTTCTTTTACTCCGCGAGCGTATCTCTGGGCCTGGATAAGTACATTTTGCGGGCCAAGGGATATCTTCTTTGCCTCAACTACACCAAGAGGAGCGCCTTTATACACCAAGAGGTAATCTGCTGGACCACTTTCGGTAGGGTATTCTTCAATCGCATTTTGATCTAGCACGCTAATATCCATCCCTTCTCGGAAGCGGATGACTTTCCACCCGGCATTAACAAGAAGCTTATCAATTCTTAATTTTCGGGTTCTATATTCACTTTCTGAAAACATATTATTCCCTATTTATGCAATGTTGCATATGTCCCAACTATAACTGCGACAACAATAGCTATAACACTTATTAATTGTGAAATGAATACGGCTTTGCCGGTTTCCCTTCTTAAAAACTCATTCTGATAAAACTGAAGTCTGACATTTATGTTTTGAGTGTTTGAATCAGAAGGATAATTCTTAAAAAAAGTGTCCATTAAAGTATTGTATTTTTCATAAAATTCTTCGCCTGAGAGCTTCTCAAGAAATCCGTTCTTTTTTAGCAGTTTCATTTTACTAAACATCCTCTATCTATGCATAGTAGCATATATCCCAACTGCGACAGCCGTCCCAGTAAGCACTTTATACCAATTATCCTCCCAAAAGTCCGGCTTCTGCCCAACCTCAACAGAAACAATATCACCATTGCTGATCCGGCCGGTATAATTCATGCCGGCCAGGGCCCTCGCCTCATCTACCGAATTTGCTTCCTTAACATCCCAAACGTTCTTTTTATAATCATGCTGAATCACGTAAATAGGCCGTGGGGTTAGATAAACGACGACCTGCGGGCTTTTAATATACTTGGCAAATTCGACAGAAAGGTAATTATTGAAGCCGGCAAGCGTTTGGCCCTGGGCCGTCACCCTGCCCAAGAAAGGAAGGGAGATTGTCCCATCCGGAGCTATGGATTGCTTTGTATCCAGGTCCTTTTGGCCGATGATGCGGACTTCAAGCTGGTCGGAGGGGGCGAGAGTGTACTCCGCGGCTAAAACTGGTAAACAGTAACCGGAAAACAGTAACCAGAACGCTAGAAAGAGACAGATTGGCTTTTTCATAATCAACCTCCATCAAGGCTTTATTTTTTGTGCTCTTTAAGGAATTTTTTTACAATAACGTTCTTTATTGTTTTTTCAGTGATATTCTTTTCTTTGCATTTGCAATAGTCGGATTTAAGCCAATCTCTTAACTCCTTTTCCCCTTTACTTGAATTGCAGGAAGTGCAACACATGACTATATTGCTCTCATCTTTGTTATTTTCATCGTTATCTAGATGCTCGATAGTGGGCGCCTTGCCCCGCGGACCTTTTGAATGCCATTTCCTCATCTTTACACGACAAAAAGCACAAAGCTTATCTCTTTTCTCAATCTTTTTTCTTAGTTCGCCAAGGCCCCATTTATCCATCTTATTGCCTTAAATAGACTTCCCCGGAAAATACAAACCTCCGCGCCTTCATCTTGACCTTCAACTCATCAATCTTAACACTTATTTCCCCGAGCTGACTGTTCAATTCAGCAAGCTGGACCCTCTGTTTTTCAGCGTCTTCTTTGCTTTGCAGCAATTCCTTACCCAGAGGGGTCAAGCCCTTCCCGGATTCAAGCTCGTTAATCTGCCCCCTAGCCTTTTCCGCCTGGGCATATAAGCTGGAAAGCTCGGCCAAATCCTTCTTTTTTTGCAGGTCGAAATACTCGGTTAAGGCCAGCTTCTCAATTTGTTCCTTGGAGGCAAAGGATAGGATCAGGTCGTTCCCTTTCTGCTCCATGGTCCTATAAGAGCCAGGAAAAGGAGGAAAGTTTATCTCCATCCCCTCTGGAAGATTGACTGTGCCGGACACTAGCGCACCTCTTGGAATCTGAGAGAGAAGGTATTCACGGCTCTCGTTCTTAAAGTCTCTCTTCTCGGTTTTAATGGGAATAGCAGTCTTTTTGACCCGAACATGAGTGGCAAATATATCCGCAGCCAGTTCATCGCTAAGGGTATAAACACTGCCATTGTACAAAATCACCAGCCGCTTGTTATTAACGTCGAGCACTTCCGCTTTGCCGGCGACTTGTTCCCTGGTTTCACCCATAATGCCCTTGAAATCGAGATAAGCATGGGTTTTGAGCGTCTTAAACTCCTCTATGGCTGATCCAGGGGTAGCCAGAAGCCAGCGCAGGGAGCTGACAATGCCATACTTGGAAATAGGAAACGCCAAAAACATCAAAGCCAGGAAGATCAAGAATATCAAGACCTCTATTCTTGAGCCTGATTCTGTCCTATATTTAGGATTCTTGGGGATAACGTCTCTTCCGGAATCGGGCCAGAACATCTGACTGCCACGCTTGTTAAACATGTCTAATATAAGATGCGAGAAATAGCTTATTGAGAAAGCGGCTACCCAACGAATCGGCAGATCACCCCACCCCAACTCCGTGATCATAGGAATGAAACTGATTAAGCCTATTATTACTGCAAATAGGACCGTTGATATCGCCCATCCGACCAAAGAATGAGTAATTGTCCGGTGGCCATAAAGGCGTTCAAGAGGAGCCGAGATTGGGTAAAATATCTTACCTATTATCGATTTGGGATGATCGATATCCGGGATTATCGCTCCCAGGATAGCAAAGAGGATTATTGTCCAGTGGAGTCCCCACTGCACACCGAAGACCGCTAAGATTATTAGCGTTAAAAAGATGCCAAATACGCTATGGGTTGGGGCTAGCATGACCCTCCTTTATCATTGTGAGGACAATATTTCCTTTACAATGTATACGCTTTTACTTGCCCCGATTCTTTCCGCCCCGGCCTTAATCATTTTATCAGTATCTTTATATGTGTTTATTCCACCAGAAGCCTTAATTTTCAATTTTTTGTTACCAATTAGGTTTTTAAATAGCTTAATGTCTTTCTCGTCCGCGCCTTTCAATGTATTCTTATCTTTAGGCGTGCCGAATCCTGTCGATGTTTTAATATAATCAGCATTCGTATCTAAGATTATTTTGCAGATATTTATCTTCTCATCTTCATCCAATAAACAAGTCTCGACAATAACTTTTAGGACATGATCGCCAATCGATTGTTTCACCCTATTAATTTCTTCCTTAATATAGTCATATTGTTTGTCCTTCAATTTGCCAACATTTATAACCACATCAATCTCGTCTGCGCCATTATTAACAGCGTTGGTTGCTTCAGCGATTTTTACGTCCATAGTATTAGCCCCTAATGGAAAACCAACAACAGAGCAGGCCATTATCTTGGAATTTACTATTAGCTTTTTTGAAAACTTTACATAACAAGGGTTAATGCATACGGATGCAAAATCATATCGCATCGCCTCATTACACAACTTAGCAATATCGGCCTCAGTTGCCTCGGGTTTTAAGCAAGTGTGATCAAAGTATTTTTCGAATCTCATTGGCCGCCCTCCTTATTCTCGCTTACCGCGATTAATGAGGACAGCAACAATCTGGCATCATTTTCGTTTTTACAAAGATACCCAGAATAAATATTCGTTATAAATAGCACAAAAAGCCCCAAATATATAGGAATGGTGCTAAATTGATTTATTAAGAGGAGGGTATTAGTTAAGCCATATACTGCACATAAAACAGAAATAATCATTATGCTAATTATTAGTTTTGGCATAAATGAGTAAAATATTTTTAGTTTATTCTCAAATATTTGCACAATCCAAAACAAAATAATGGGAACTACGATCAAAATGGTTATTCCCAACATTATGAGTGTTATTATTGGATTAATTGTGGCGCTAGAAGATCTGGCAAAATATGCGAAATATATGCCGAAAATAAAAGCATACCCTCCTGCCAATAATCCGTTTACTGTGCCCGCGAACCCCCTTGTATATTCAGCTAATGAACTATCCTTGAAAAACGTAAGGTGTAAGATATGTTCTGTGAAAGCCCATCTTTCTATGTAGTCATATTTAATGCGTGGCCTGAAATACTCCTCAACCCCCTTCCACCATCTATATGAAAAGATAAAATACTTCAGGAACCTATACGGATCAAACAGAATATTATATTGATCTTTACCCACATAAAATACTTTTGTTATTGCACTATTATTTTGCGTGACTTTGCTTATATCTATTTTAAGGCAGTCCCCATATTCTGTGCGGCTTATTTTATCCCTAATTAATTTCATGGCATCTGTGCTTTCATAATCTCCTCCAATTAAATCAAACCAGAAACGGAAACTATTATAAAACAACCAACCTAAGGGCAAAAAGGATGCCGCAATAATTGCAGCGAAATTCCATGCTAAATTATTTGGATTAACTATAAATGCGATAAAACTGGGATTAATGAATAATGTAGTCATTAATATCCCGGCAAAAAACAATAACCCGGGAAGACCATACCTCACTAAGGGTTCGCTATTCATTTTTTGTCACTCCTTTTAACAATTATTTAACCATCCTCAAAAACCGTATCGTTCTTATCTCATCCTAAACGCGAAAAACCGCATTATTGATATACCGGCTACGCCAAAACCGGCAAGTATATATCCCTCAAAGCTATGAGTACCTAATGCGACAAAACGAGAAATCATGGCAAGTCCCCAGAGAACAACAATGGCTGGCGTCCAATCACGATAGTGGATCCCCGCTTCGTGATATACCTCGCGTATCTTCTCCCTGCTTACTACCGGCTCATGGCTGACCTGGTGAATCATGTCAACAATAGCTAAAGGAAGGCCGTTGGACAGAGAGAATACCCTGGTTTCGAGCATTTCATAATCGCTGACCGCCAGGTTTTGGGCCAAATATTTGATGAGCTTCTGGGAAGCTTCATGGGATAGATTATCCAGCTTGATCTGTTTGAATTTATACCAAAGCTGTTTGAGCCGGTTCTTAGTATCGTCAACTGCCGTAATAATGGTGAAGTTATCAAGCAACCTGATCAATATATCCACATCGGAAACTTTGATCCGCTCAAGATTATCGATTATCAGCAGCCGTGATTTGGCTTTTGCGCCAAGGTTAGAGCCCAATAAGCCGGCAATCTCCTGAAGGGAGGCCCTTGCTTTGACCTGTTTCTTCCAATCTGGGTTTAGTTTATCTAATACTTGAGTCAACAAAAGCTTGATCGGGACCGGGGAATCGATGAATATGGCGTCCGGATAAAGATGGCTAATGTATTTGAGAATGTGGGTCTTGCCTATCCCCAGAGGACCGATCAATAAGGTCGGGTTGTCCCTGGTAATGTTTGATTTGATATCTTCGATCACCGATTCCCGGCCAAAAATGACTTCTTCCGGTGAGGGAATTATCGGCCCTTTAATAGAGCTGGTTGGTTTGACTACTTTGGGCTTGGTTGGGAATATCTTGCTGATCGTTTTAGCAAGCTTGGAGCGAGTATCGATGTGTTCTGGAATCTGCGGAGTTGGCGATTTGGAGGCTTTGATGTAGCGATTGATCGATTCGGGGTCGGTGATGCCGAGTATCGCGGAAGCTTTATCGATCCCGATCTCTTTTGAGAATAACCGGACAGCGAAAGTGTTGCGGAGTATCTGGGAATTGACCTTTCTTTTGAGCCCCGCCTGGTCCGCGTACTTGCGAATAAGCTTATCAACTGCCCTATCGGACAGTTCTTTAACTTTACCTTTGGTAGTAATGAAGAAGGCGTTGTGTTTAACATCGGCGCGTTCCTTTGACCACCTGGCTATCGCCTCATAAGCCTGATCATCAAGCGTAATATCCCGCTTTCTGTTCCCCGGCACATGGATCAGATGTTTATTCCAATCGATAGAATTTACTTTGAGATCAATTATTTCGCTAAGGAACAAACCGGCATTGAGGAAAAGGGTAACGATGGCAAAATCGCGAGTATCATCGATTGCCTTAAGTAATGCGTTGGACTCGTTGAGAGAGAGATATTCAATACTCCCCGGCATGGTCAAAGTATACTACCCGAAGTGCGACTTTTCCAGCTTATAGTGCGGTTCATCCGTATGGTTAGTGAGGGATAACCGTGCCTCATATTTTCATTGAATAATGGCCGAAAACGATAAATACTCGAAAACGACCAAATCGGGTGTGGCACGATAAAGAAAAAGTATTCGTTAACCTGAAAGCTGGGAACATTGTTATTTATATTCCGGATAATATTCCTATTGGCGGGTTTGCCCGCTCGTATGCGGGACTGCCTGGCGTAAGGAGGAAACGTCAGCCTTCTTCTTCTTCTTCTGAAAAGGGGGAAAGACCGGAACGCCAGCCTTGGCCCGAGCCTGCTTGCCCTGCCTGTCCGCCTATGGCGGAAGTTAATCGAGGGGTCGAGGGCCTGAAGCTGGCCCCAGA
>JBAZZV010000011.1 GCA_041658645.1 Candidatus Margulisiibacteriota bacterium | reverse complement strand
AACTGGCGGCACCCGCCGGCGCACTTGCTGCCGCATAATTGAACCCGGCCTTCGCTGAAGTTATTGCTCCATCTACGATCTTAGCCGAAGTCACTACCCCATCCGCCAAAGCTGCCGAGGTCACTGCACCAGCTGCCAGGATGCCTGATGTAACCGCATTAGCGGCGATCTTCGCAGAAGTAATCGCTGAATTTGCAATTTTGGCCTCGGTGATCGAACCATCCTGCACTGTGGCAGGCACATTGGTCAAAGCACTGCCGTCAAGATTCGCCACGTTGTCCAAAGTGATCGCTTTGATCTTACCGCTCGTTGAGTCGATCGCCGCGACGTTCAATTTGTCGGCGGTAATGGTCGGCACCCGGGCGATGTTGATCGTCCCGGCAGTGATGTTGTCCGCGTTCGTGTAATAAGTCGCCGACTGACTGTTGAGCTGGCCGCTGTTGGTCGCATAAGCTGCCGTTGTTGCGGTGATATTGGTGATATTACTCCCGTCAAGATTCGCCACGTTCGTTGCATCGAGCGCTTTGATCTTACCGCTCGTTGAGTCGATCGCCGCGACGTTCAATTTGTCGGCGGTAATGGTCGGCACCCGGGCGATGTTGATCGTCCCGGCAGTGATGTTGTCCGCGTTCGTGTAATAGTTCGCGTCCTGGTTATTTAACGTGCCGCTGTTGATCGCGTAAGCCGCCATCGTGGCCACGATATTGGTGATATTACTCCCATCAAGATTCGCCACGTTCGTTGCATCGAGAGCTTTGATCTTGCCGGTCGTGGAGTCGAGCGCCGTAATGTTGGTCTTGGCGGCGGAAACTGCGCCGTTGCTTATATCTTCTTCATTAACCTGACCGCCAGCGGCAACAACAAACCTGCCGTTTTTATTCGGGATCGTGATGCTTCTCGCTTGCGACGGTTCATCCAGGGTTATGGTCGTATTATTGGTTAACCCTTTAAATACTAGGCTCGTGCCAATATAACCGCTTTGCCAGGTCTTGTCGGCACTGCCCAAATCTATACTGTTGGTGGTTCCGGGCAGAAGGGAGGTGTTTACCGCCACCGACGAAAGATTGGAGAGGGCGGCGTTGGCTCCGGTTCCCGGCGCTGATGAGTCAACATAGGCCTTATTGGCCGCGTCGGTCGCGGCGGTCGGCGTCGCCAGAGATGTTATCTTATTATTTCCCATGTCCAGCGCCGTAGCTGTCACCGCCGCCATGGTTGCTGTTCCTGTGAATGTTTTATTGGACAAAGTTTGCGCATTCGAAGTTGTTATGACCGTAGAAGTATCTATCGCGAGTGTCCCCGTGGTGGTGATCGGGCCGCCGGTCAGCCCTGTGCCGGAATTAACCTGCGTAATCGTGCCGCCGCCGGTACCGGCCGCCGTCAAGGTCACCTGCCCTGTCCCATTCCCCTCATCCCCTGAAACCCCGATCCCCGACCCGGCAATGATCCTTTTAACAAATTGGCCGGAGGCGACTTTAGCGTTGGTGATCGTCCCGGCCGCTATCTTGCTGTCGGTGATCGCGCTGTCCTCAATATTATCGGCGGTCGCGGCCCTGAAAGCATAGCCGACGGAAACGATCGGCGTGCGGGGACTGATGGTCTCTCCCCCGACCGATATCTCAAGGTATCTTGTAGCAGCGTTGAAAACAGCGGCGGTGATCGGCTCTGTCGCGCCGAGTAAAACGCTGAAAACTCCCTGGCTGTCGGGCGTAACAGTTTGACTCTCCGCCCCCCAGATCAAATTACCGGCTGTTTCGGCGTCATAGATCTTAAAACTGACCGTTTTTTCGGTTGTGACGGGGTTGCCGGACGCGTCGGTCAAGCGGCCTTCGTAAGAAATTTTGGTCGGGACAGCGCTCCAGACAATACCGGCGAGGAGAAGAATAAAAAAAGCGGACAAAACCCTGCTAAAAATCCTCAAAGGACTTCCCCCCTTTCCAGCTCTAAATCATGAGGGAATTATAGCTCGTTGTTACATTAGTATGCAAGAGGGAAAATCCACGCACGAAGAATTGACAAATTCAAGAATTGCTATTAAAATGCTAAAATCCATGTCAAACGACATATTTTTGAAAGGGTCCCGCCCCTATCTGTGGATCATCGGAATTGGTTTCCTGCTTTACGCTCAAACCTTATTATTTGGTTTTACTAATTTTGATGATGACGCGCTGATCCAGAACAACTATTCCACGCTGCACAGTTTTTCGAAAATTACCCAGGTTTTCAGGGAAGATGTTTTTCATAATGATCCTGATTCCCCGCATTATTATTACCGGCCGATGCTAATCCTGTCTTTTATGCTTGACGCACAGCTGGGTGGCATTTCTCCTTTCAGGTTTCACCTGACGAACATCCTGCTGCATTTATTGGCCGCCTGTCTCCTATTCGTGTTCTTGAAAAAGCTTAAGTATAAAAGGGCTCTTTCATTATTCCTCTCCCTGATCTTTACCGTTCATCCGGCCCTCACCCAGGCCGTGGCCTGGGTCCCGGGCAGGAACGATTCTCTGCTGGCTGTTTTTGCTCTTTTGGCTTTCATCTCCTTCCTGGATTTTAAGGAAACCAAAAAGTGGTCCGCCTGCCTTCTCCACTTCTTATTTTTTGTTCTGGCCTTGTTCACCAAGGAAACTGCCATGATGTTGCCCCTGTTATGCCTGGCTTATATCTATCTAATTATGAAAGGAAAACTTTTCTCCGCCAATAACCTTGGCTTGATATCCGGCTGGCTGGTCGTTTTTGCTTTTTGGTTCTCCCTGAGACTGGCGGCAGTCAAAACGGCCATACCTCTGGCCGATGTGGTGAGGTCATCATACTTAAGCCTGCCCGCTGTTCTCCCCTACCTTGGCAAGATATTCTTCCCGTTCAATCTGTCTGCCATACCGCTTTTAAGGGACATGACCTTTGATTGCGGTATAGCGGCCTTCCTTTTCATCCTCAATGCCCTGATCTTTACTAAAGAAAGGCGGAACAACTTCGTTGCTTTTGGGATATTATGGTTCTTGTTGTTTTTGCTGCCCAGCTTTATTTGTAAAGGACCGTCCGGGGAGATCATAATTCTCATTGAACACAGGATCTATTTGTCGCTGATCGGATTATGCATTGTGTTATTAGAGACCGACCTGCTAAAACGCCTGGACCTGACAAATATGAGGTCTTTCCTGGCAGGCCTTCAATTTATTTTGTTTTTTTCCCTTATCGCTTTCAACCACAGCGTTATTTTCAAGAACGGGACCGGTTTTTGGGAAAATGTCGTCAGAAACTCCCCGCACATGACGATCGCTCATTGGAAACTGGCTAATCATTATGCGCGAGCCGGACTGGCGGACAAGGCCGAGATCGAATACAAAAGAGCCATTGAACTAAACTATTGGCTGAGATTGGCTCATAATAATTTAGGCTGTATTTATAAAGAACAAAACCGGTTAAAAGAGGCCAAAGCGGAATTCGAAATAGAAATAAAAATCAATCCTGCTTCTAATTTTGCCTATATTAATCTTGGCAATATTTATTATGATAGAAAAAACTACAAACAGGCCATTTATTACTATGACGAAGCTATTAAAAGAGGCGGTCAGGTTAGCCCCAAAATTTTGAGCGCAGTGCAGCCCTACCGGAAATGATCTGATTCCCCACCGCAAGCGGCGGGATCAGTTCATTTATCCTTCCTCCTGAAAAGTAGCAAGCTGCAAGAAGTTCCGTTTTCGATCTTTAGCGGTTCTTCCCAGTAAGCGGCTTCATCACGTTGGACATAGCCGCCGATCACTTCATAATGCTCTCTTAACAATTTTGTAGTATAGTCTAAGATCAAAGTAGGGCTCTTCTCTTCCCTAAGCCAGCTGAAATTCGAACGGACAAAGACGATCAATTTGGGCGGATATTTTTCCAGAGAGCCGATCAGTTCCTTTTGATAGGCCAACGCTTTTGGATGCGCCATCATCAGGCCGTACATCCCGCCAAACCTGCTGGACGAAAACCGCTTGGCGTAATACATGATCTCTGGCTCGCTGCCGGCAATAAAGACCCGGTCATCCGGCCGCGAAAGCTGGGCTACGCGCCGCGCGACAATTGGCGCTTCAACGAACGGATTGAGCGGATGGTACAACTGCGTAACCAGGTCGTTCGCCGGCAGCCGATAATAGTTCCGCACCGGCCAGATCATCGAAAATATCAACAAAAAACCCAAGGCAAATGCCGTCGCCCCAACCCACTCCGGTTTTTTAGCCATTTCCGTTGTTTTTGCCGCCAGAGAGTCCAGAGCGACCGCGATCACGATCGCCCAGAATGGCATCAGCATGATGAAGTAATGGTCGTATGGCGCGTTGAATATTGTTAACCAGGTAACGATCATCAACCCAAGATAAAACCACCAGCGGCCGGGCCGGTCCACTAAAAACCAGACCAGCAGATAAAAGACCAGCGGCCAGGAAGATAGATATTGATGGAAATACTCGCCCGCCCGGGGAAGATTCCACCCGCCAAAAGACAAGGCGTAATATCTATTGAAGACGATAAGTTGCTCCCAGAACATCGGGAGCGCGCCGCGCCAAAGGAAATAACCGGTAAACAGGAGGAACGCGGCCGCCGAGCCGCCCAGAGCAAAAAGAAGTCCGACGGTCGATCTTTTCCTGTTTTCAAAAAACCAGGCACTGAAGATAAAAAGGACCGGCACAATAGCGATCTGCTTATAAAGAATAGCTATCATCCCGCAAAATCCGGCCCAGAACCACGGTTGTCCGGTGTTTTTATCCCTAAAAAAAACATAGATCGCCAGAGTACCAACCAGCGGAAGGATCAAAAATTTCTCGGTATTGGCGGCAAATGGCCGGAGGATGGGGAACATGATCATGGGCAGCGCCAACCAAACCGTGATCCACCCCGCTCTCCCGCCATACTCGCGGCCAATAGTAAGTCCGAGTAAAATAAGCGTTAAGATCAAAGATATGGCCGCCACCAATCGTGGAGGCCAAAAGTCGTCAGGGCTGATCATTATTGACAGAAGATAAGGATAAAAGATCATTGGGGGTTTTTGTTCAAAAGTGTCTACGTAGGGCGTCATACCCTTGGTCATCAGCCAGGCCCCGTAAGCGTAATGCCCTTCATCACGCTCAAAAGGGGCGTTAAAACTATTCCCGTGCAGAAATACAAAAAAAATGCTTAAACCAAGAAGGGATAAAACGATCCAATAATTGAAGTTTCTTTTCAACACAATGTATCAATCATAACTCATTCATGAAGGGAAAATCAAGAAAAAAACTCACCCCGCTCAGCTTAAACCAAGCACCCCTCTCTTAATAAGAAAGGGGTATCAGAAGCGTAGCCTTTTCTCCCCTTCTCTAGAGAAGGGGCCGGGGGATGAGTTATTTTTTCTTGGCCAGGACTTCCTGATAAACTCCTTCAACCTGTTTGACGATCGTCTGCCAATTATACTTGGTCTCGACCAGTTCGCGGCCCCGCCGTCCCATCGCTTTGGCCTTTTCCGGGTCGGAGAGGACCTGGATGATCGCCTGGGCGAGCGCTTCCGGATCTTGTTTCGGCACTAACAAACCGGACTTACCAACCTCCATGACCGCGTTCGGCCCGGGGATATCAGAGGCGACGACCGCCGTGTAGTTGGCCATCGCTTCCAGCTGGACGATCCCGAAGGCTTCCAGCCGGTTGATCGACGGGAAGATATAGGCGATCGAAGTGTAATAAAGCTCGACCAGTTTATCAAAGGTCGCCGTGCCGAGGAAAGTGATGGCGTGGCCGATGTTGAACTGGGTCACCAGGTCGAGGATATGCGCCTTCTCCTCGCCGTCGCCGCAGATGACCAGCTTGGTCTCGGGGAACTTCTCGAGGACCCGGGGCATCGCCTTGACCAGATAATCGCAACCCTTGTTCCCCGCCAGGCGGCCAAGGAAGAGGATCTGTTTCGGGTTCTTCTTATCCGGGGTCAAGTTAAGTTTCTTTTGAATGTCATCGATGCTCTTCGAGAAGATGCCGATCGGGAAGACCCGGTGCGGGACATGCTTCATGACCGGCGAGGTCTCGGCGTAGGTATTGGTCGTGTTATAGACAACATCCGCTTTACCCAGCAGCATCCGGGCGTAAGCGTTATTGCTCCCCTCGAAGACCGGGACAAGCCATTGCGGGACCGGCACGCCAAAATATTTCTCCGAGACGGTCACGTCGCAATGGTAGGTCACGATCAGCGGCTGTTTGATCTTCCCCGCCACAGCCCGCAGGAAGCTGAAGGCCGGCACGTGGACGTGGACGATGTCAAAACCATCCAGCATCTTGAGGTTGAATTGGCCGAAGCTGACCGGCAGATAACTGAACATATCGGTCGCATCGAGACGGATAACTTTGATCCCTTCCGGCAGGGTCTCGTGGGCCGGGGCATTTTTGCTCTTCGGCAGGTTATTGGTGATGACCGTCACCTCATGCCCTTCCTGGATCAGGGCCGTCGACAGGTCACGGACATATTTTTCGGTTCCACCCGTGTGCGGAAAAAAATACGGGGACAACATCACGATCTTCATGTCAATTTCCTCCTACGGAAACCGCGAAGTTCATTCGCTGGTTTCCAAACTACTTTGCCAATTATCCGCTTTCTATTTTTTATTGTCAAACTGATTGTATTCTGGCTTGAGCTCGAATTATAGCCTAGTTGCCGGAAAGCGGCTTGTCGTTAGAGAAGAAATCCGTTACAATTAAACCAAGTGAAAGTGAATAAGCCTCATAAAAAATCCAGCCGAAATCCTACCGTTCAGGCATCTAAATTCAAATTTGTGTTTAATGATCGTCTGGCGGTTGCCGTCATTATAGGACTTATTTTTTTGGGATCATTGACGCCCGTCTTCAAAGCTCTTGCCAATGTTCCTTCTCCCATCGGCGTTTACTTCAGTGAAGCCGGCAACGTTCTGTATCGTTTGCGCTATCAGAATTTCATGATGTCAGAGACTGATTGCGTCGGCTATTTCGCTTATCTCCGTTGCGCCATTATTGACCATAATCTTGATTTTGAAAATGACTTCCGCCGTTTCAACCTGCCGGATCTGGCCAACGCGAAAACCAGCCAGGGACTCACCGGCAACCTATGGTCGGTAGGCCCGGCAATTCTTTGGGCGCCGGCTTTTATGGTCGGGCATGGTCTTTCCCTATTGTTAAACACGCTCGGATTTTCCGTTCCGACAGATGGAATTTCGTTTGTTTACGATTTTTTCATAGTGTTTGCTTCCATGGGCTACGGGCTGTTTGGTTTGCTTTTCATTTACCGTTTTCTGCGATTTTTCTTTACTCCCCTGATAAGTTTTATGGCATTTTTTATCCTCTTTTATGCCTCTGCTTTAATTTTTTATGAATTTAATGAGCCCACCATGTCTCACATTTTGACCGTGTTCGCGGTTTCGGGCTTCACTTACTATTGGTATAAAACCTGGCAGATAAAAAATTATAAAGATTGGCTCTTTCTCGGCTTATGGGGCGGGCTGGTTATTTTGATACGCCCGCAGGATATTTTCTTTATTCTTTTCCCGATCGCGGCTGAAGCGTTCTCTCTTGCCTGGCAGAATAAAAAGCTTGCCTTCTCTTTCTTTTCCGGCTCTTTACTTTTGTCCCTAACAATGGCGATTTGCTTCATCCCGCAAATGCTCGCTTGGAAGATACTCTATGGTTCTTTTTTAACTATACCCCAGGGCAGCGGATTCATGCAATGGGGAAAACCTCAAATTTTCCCTCTTTTGTTTTCAACCAATCATGGCTTAATAACTTACACGCCAATTGTGTTTTTTTCGCTGCTCGGCTTGTTTCTTTTTAACCGGGAAAACAAAAGAACGCGCTTTTTATTCTGGTCGTTCATTGCGATCTTTTTGGCGGAACTGTATATCAATAGTGTCGTGAGCGACTGGAACGCGGGCTGGTCTTTCGGCGCGAGGCGGTTTTTAAGTTGTTCTATTATCTTTGCCTGGGGGCTTGGAAATTTACTCCAAACAATTTTTAAGTACAAAAAAATATTTTTCATTAGCCTTGGCGTATTTGGGCTTCTGATTATTTTTAATCTGCTTTTTTATGTTCAATGGTATTACGGTTTGATCCCGCGCGCGGATACCTTGACCTGGCAACTGTATTTTTACGGCAAGATTGACGCGTTTAGGGTCTGGCTAAAAGTCATGCGTTACTTAATTCCAATTATATAAATTGGCCTTTATTGCTTAATTTTAAAGCCTCATTTAAAGATCGAACGTTGAGCCAGAACGGCCTTCAGGCCAATTTCCTTCTGTTGATCATTTCCGAATAAAGATTCAGCCAGTAATATTTATCGATCCCTCTGGTAAACGAAGGTAATATATACGGCCAGCGCAGGCAAGAAGCGCAGGCCGCCGCCTGCCCCTGCCTCCCCGCCTGGTTGAAGAAACAGGGCAAGACCTGGCGGCCGTCGGGGAGAATAGTCACGGTCGTCTCTTGCGCCCGGCAGCGGGACAAGACCAGATTATTCCCTCCTCTTTTCACGAATTCGAGCGCCGCCCGGTTGACCAGAACGTGGCGCCGGCGGGAATAATAAAGTATGTGGTCGATGGTGCTCGGCTCAAAACCTTGCAAGCCAAAGTGGTCGTAAACCGGGCTAAGATAGACCGGCACGCGGAGCCTGGCCGCGAGATCGACCATCTCCGGCAGGAAGCGGACGCTCTCCCGAGTCATAGTAAACTTGATGATCGGTCGCTGATTAAGCGTTCGCGCCTGTTCGATCGCCGCGAGCGCTGTCTTAAAACACTCCACCCCGCGGCTCCGGTCATGTTCGGAAGCAAAGGGATAATCGAGCGCAAAGTACAGCCTGTCGACCAAACCAGTTAAGTGCCCAGCCAGGTCGGCGTAGAGGATACCGTTGGTTGACAGTTGGGTTTCAAAACCAGAAGCTTTGGCTTGTTTTAACAGGTCGGGCAGTCCGTCCCGGAGGAGAGGTTCGCCACCGGTAATGTTGAGCCGCTTGACCCCTTGCTGCTTTAACTGCTTCAGAACATCCTGATAACCTGATTCCCCGATCTTTTGGAATTCTTCGTCCTGCCAAATCGTGTGGAACTCGCAGGTATCGTTACTGCGGAAAGTGACGTAATAGTTAGCGGTTTTTGCCATTAAACGGTCTTGAATTTCGGCAGGAACAATCCGGCCACGCCCATCAACAGGACGATCACGCCAAGCAGTGAGATCGCGGCCAGGATACCAAAGAGATCGGCAATAAAGCCGAAGAGGACAACGGGCAGAGTGAAAGCCGAATTGACGACCATGTTCTGGACCCCAAAGACCCGCCCGCGGATCTGGCGCGGGATGGCGTGTTGCAAAATAGTCTGGATGCTCGAGGTGATGTAAATATTGCCCAGCCCGAGGAGCATGATCAGGAACATGGCCAGGTGAATGTTGCGGATATTGGCCAGCCAGATCAAGAGGAGCCCGGAACCGAGAAAGCTCGCCACGACTATCGTCCCCATCTTGAAATAATGGCGGAGCCGTTCCAGGGTGAACATGCCAATAACCATCCCCACCCCGGCGGCAATGATCAGGTAACCGAAGTTCCGCTCGCCGATCTTCAAGATATCGCTGGCGTAAGAGATCGCCAGGAGCGAAAGGGTAGCGATCGCCGAGGCGGCGACGAAAAGTTTTAAAAGAGAGTATTTGACGACGTCGTTGCGCTGGATAAACTTGAAGCCGATCAGGATGTCGTTCCAGATCTCGCGGCGGGTCTTGGGCTGGGTCACCGGCTTGAGCGGGATCAGGAGGATCGCCGCCGCCGAGAAGAAGTAGAGGACCGCGGCAATAACAAAGGTGGTCTTTTCGGAGAAGAGGTTGACGATCGGCGCCCCCAGACCGAAACCGACGACCGAAGAGGCCATCCAGGTGATCATAAAAAGAGAATTAGCGACGATCAGGTTATGCTTCTCGACCAGTTCCGGGATAGAGGAACTTTCCGCCGGGGCGAAGAACTGCGCCGCCGTGTAGATCAGCAAGCTGACCAGGAATATCCAGAGAAGCGACTTGGCGATCAGCGGGATCAATAATAAAATAAGCAGGCCGCGAACGATATCACTAATGACCAGTATCCCCTTCCGATCAATCCGGTCAACGATTATCCCCGCCCAAGGAGAGATCAGTACCGACGGGATACCGAAGGCGAGCAGTGGCAGAGCAACGCCCAGGTTGGAGTGGGTCGATTGGTAGATCAGGATCATCAGGACGTAAACAAAGATCCGGTCGGCCAGCTGGGAGGTCAGCTGTCCCAGCCAGAGGAGCATAAAGCCGAAGTTCGAGAAGACCGCCCCGAAACCGATCCTTTTAATTTTAATTTCTACCATCGCCTTAAGTCTACTCCGACATGCTCGCTCAAGCAATATTTCGGTTCTGTCCCCTCACGGTAGATCCCCTCCAGCCGAAGAAACGCCTTTTCAAAACGGAGCTTGATCTTGCGCGGGTCCTTTTTCTCTTTGAGCACGATCAGCGCTTTGAGCAGGAGATCGAAGAGCTCGGGATAATGCTGTCCTTCCGCCGTCCCGAGGTCAATGAGCTTAAGAATGTAGAGCCCGATCTGCAGGGCCTCCGAGTTTTCCCGGAGCGACTGAAAACTGTCCAGCACCTCGCACTCGGAGATGATGTCAAGCGAGCGGCACTTGGCAAGGAAAAAACTGCCGTAGGTGAACGGCTCCACCCGGCCGCCCAGCCGCGACGGGACCCGCCGGGCGCTCTTGGCCAGGACGCGGAGCTTGCCGTAGTCGCGAGTAAAGAGCGTCACCATCTTGTCCGCTTCCGCGAATGGCGCCGTTTTTAAACTGATCGCTTTGGTGCTGTAGGAAGCCATATCTTGAAGGTTGTTCCCTTTCCGGCCTGGCTTTCGGCCGTGATCTCGCCGCCATGTTCCTTGACGATCCGGTAAGTGACGGCCAACCCCAACCCGCTCCCCCGCTCTTTAGTAGTATAGAACGGGTCGAAGATGTTTGGCAACTTCTCCGCCGGTATCCCCTGGCCGGAATCCGATATTTCGATCAAACATTTGTCATTTGTCATTTGACATTTGACATTTACGGTCCCACCGTTCGGCATCGCCTGGATCGCGTTCAGGATAATGTTCATAAAGACCTGGTCCAGGCGCTCCGGGTCGGCCTGGAGCGCCGGGACCGGCCGGCAGTCGGTCACGACCGTAATGCCCGCTTTGCGGCATTGCCCCTCAACCAGCCGGAGGACGTCGGTCAGGACTTTTTCCGGATCGACCGGCCGGACCACCAGTTCCTTCGGCTGGCTGAAAGCAAGCAGGTCCTCAACGATCCGGTTGATCCGGTCAAGCTGGCGCGGGACGATCTCGATATATTTAACGATGAACTCTTTATCATCTAGATTTTCCGGCAAGACCTGGGTCAGCCCCTTGATCGAGGCGAGAGGATTTTTTATCTCGTGGGCCATTCCGGCGGCGATCACCCCGATCGCCCCCAGTTTGTCCGCCTGGATCAGGCCGCGGTAGAGCTTGATGTTCTCGGCCGAGAGGTCGTTGACCAGTTGCTGGTAATAATAACTGCCGCGGGCAAAAAGCCGGTCGACCCAGGCCTGCACCCGGTCCTTGAGCGGCTGGAAAACAATGACGGAGATAAAGACGACGACCAGCGTCGCGACCGGCCCGCTAAAATGGATTATCTCCTGGAAGGCCCGGCCGGCCAGCAAGATGCCGAGGGCGTAGAAACCGGCAAAAAAGACCGTCAGCACGGTATAGACCAAGCCGGTCCGGAAAACTACGTCGATCGCCAGCAAGCGGTGTTTAACGATCGCGTAGACGGTCAGCCCCAGGTAGAGCGGCATGGCGTAATGGCTGACGACCGGCCAATCAAAGTTAAAGACCGGGAAAAAAGCGGTCATCCCGCCAAGGAAACCGACGATCGAAGCGAGTAGAACGTAAAATGCCTGGTTCTGCTCCGCGCCGACGCCGCGCCAGGCTTGGCCAACAAGCTGGGCAAAGCCGGCCAGAAAAAGAACGCCCAGGTAGAGGGCAAAGAGAGAATAGGCCGGACCAGGAACAGGATAAAAGCGGTAGCCGGGGTACGGGGCGACATCGGCGACAAATAACGGGGTCAGGACGAGCACCAGCAAAGCGCCGGCCGCGAGATAAGCCAGGGCCAGGAAGAGCTTGGCCCGTGACAGCCGCCCGACCAAAGCCAAGACAAAATGAAAGTAGAAAAGCGGGATAAAAACCGCCGCAGCCAGGTTGAACCTGGTCCAAAAAAGGACCGCCCCTTTCGTGCTGACCACTTCCCCCATGAACTGGCCAAAGCACCAACCAAAAGTGGCCAGGGAAAGGAGTGCTAAGGTTACATTTAGGATCTTCCCCCTCCCCTGGGCATAGACGAACCCACCTAAACAGAAAGAAACCAGGGCACTGATCAGTAAGACCAAGTTGTTCGGACTCATTACATATTATTGTAGCATGGATAAAAGGCTTCTTTTGACGGATCGCCTCAAAAATGCTAATATTTCCTTGTGACAAGCCCAAAACCGATAATTCTCGCGGTCGACGATGAAGTTGACCTGCTGGAAACCTATCGCTCTATCCTCGGTAAACAATACGAAGTCCTGACCGCCCCTTCCGGCAAACAAGCTCTAGAGATCTTAAAGGCCAAGGCTGTCGCGCTCGTCCTGCTCGATATGAAAATGCCCGGGATGAGCGGCTTGGAACTTCTCCGCCAGGTCCGCCAGGCCGAGAACGATGTCGCGGTCATCATCATCACCGCTCTGCAAGAGGTAGCGACCGCGGTCGAAGCGATGAAGCTGGGCGCGCTCGATTACCTGACCAAACCATTCGACAAGGACGCGCTACGCCTGACCGTCGAGTCAGCGCTGGCGCAGAGAGCATTGCGGCGAGAAAACCTCTTGCTTAAAGAGACCGTCAAAGAGCTTTCTTCATACTGCGACCTGATCGGCCAAACCCCGGCCATGCGCCAACTCTACAGCCTGATCGATAAAGTCGCCCCGACCGACAGCACGATCCTCATTCATGGCGAATCGGGGACCGGCAAAGAGCTGGTCGCCCGGGCGATCCACCAGAAAAGCCGGCGGGCGGCCAAACCGCTCATCACCCTCAACTGCGCGGCCATACCGGAAACCCTGATGGAATCGGAACTCTTCGGCCACGAACGGGGCTCGTTCACCGGGGCGCAGGAGCGAAAATTGGGTAAATTTGAGCTGGCGGATGGGGGCTCCCTATTCCTCGACGAGGTCGGCTGTATGTCGCCGGCCCTGCAGGCCAAGTTTCTCCGGGTGCTCGAAAGTAAGATGATCGAGCGGATCGGCGGCGAGAAATCGATCCCGGTCGATGTCCGGATCATCTCCGCCACCAACATCAATTTCCAAAAAGAGATCGCCGGCGGTAGTTTCCGCCACGACCTCTACTATCGGCTCAACGTCATCCCGATCAACTTGACCCCGCTCCGCGAACGGAAAGAAGATATCCCGCTCTTTGTCGCTTACTTCCTGGAGAAATATAATAAACAGCTGAATAAAGAGGTCAGATCACTCGCCCCGGAAGCGCTCCAGAAGTTACTCGACTATCCCTGGCCAGGGAATGTCCGCGAACTGCAGAATATGATAGAGCGGCTGGTCGTCCTGGCCGGCGGACCGGTTATCACTCCGGAGGAGATCCCGATCATCACCACCTCCACCCAACCGGCCGAAAGCGTCCTCAAACAGAATGTCATGAGCCATGAACGGCAGGTCATCGTTGACGCGCTGAAATTAGCGGATAACAACCGGACCAAAGCGGCCAAGATCCTCGGCATCCCCCGCTCCACCCTCAACTCACGGATTTCAACCTTAGGTCTTTCTTGATCTTGTTGATCGCCCGGTGGGCGGCCACTTCGCCGGCGGTGATCAGTTTTTGCGCTTTATGAAAATCTAAGTGCCAGATATCTTCTTCCATCTCCAGTTCGATCAGGACCTCCGCCCGGTGCGCCTCTTCCCGGCTCAAGCTCTTGAGCATCAGGTCGAGCGAGCGGCCGAGGACCTGGAGCGGATCGGCCGGGATCGATTTAACGGAATGGGCCGGGACCACGTCCGAAGCAATGATATACTCCGCCCCCATCTCCCGCGCCACATCGACCGGAACGTTACCGGCGATCCCCCCGTCGATCAGCGGCTGGCCGCGCAATTCTTCCGGGGCAAAGAACCCGGGAAAGGTCGAACTGGCCGCCACCGCCTTGGCTAGGCGGCCGGAATCGATCACCACCCTCTTCCCCGTGCGCAGATCGGTCGCGACCGCGGCGTAAGGTAGCTTGAGGTCGGCGATCTTGAGATCGCCCATGTATTTAGTGACCAGGTCCTCCAAAACCTCGCCGGCCAGGAAGCCGGGGCGGAAGAAAGTGAACTTGAAGAATTCGTTCCAGCGGATGCGCAGGGCGATCTGTTCGATCTGCTCAATGTTCAAGCCGGCGGCAAAAGCCGCCGCGACCAGGCTGCCGGAAGAGGTGCCAACAACACAGGCGATCGGGACCTGGTTTTCCAGAAGCACTTTGAGCACGCCAATGTGGGCGATCCCGCGCGCTACTCCGCCCCCCAAGACCAGGCCAACTTTTTTCTTCGGGAAAAGCCAGTCAAACATAACCAAAGACTAAATCTTAACCAGGGTCGCGCCAAATATCCCGTCAAGCTTGGTCAGCTTGGCCAGGACGGCGTCCGAGAGCTGGTTATCGATGTTCAAGACCATGACCGCTTTCTCGCCAACCTTCTGCCGGCCGACATCCATGGCGGCAATGTTAATGTTATTCTCACCGAGGAAAGTGCCAACCTTGCCGATCATCCCCGGCCGGTCGATATTCTGCAAGACAAGCAGGTAACCGTCCGGTACCGCGTCAACCCGGAAGCCGTCGATCATCACCAGGCGGTCGCCCACCCCGGCAAAGATCGTCCCGCCGACGGTGCGCGCTTCCTGCTCGGTCTTGATCTTGAGGGTGATCAGGCTGGCAAAATCCTTTGACTCCAGCGTTTTGCTTTCGACGATCTCTATGCCGCGCTCCTTGGCGACCAGCGGCGCGTTAACGAAGTTGACCTTAACGTCGAGGATCGGCGTCAGCAGTCCTTTCAGGACGATCGTGGTCAGCGGCGAAGTGTCGCGCTCGGCGATCTCACCGGCATATTCCACTTCCACCCGGGTGATCGCACCTTTGACGATCTGGGCGGCCAGCGCGCCAAGTTTTTCGGCAATGCCGAGATACGGCCGGACCGGCGCGATCAGCTCCGGCTTCATCGACGGGATATTGACGGCGGAACGGGCCGCCCCGCCCCTTAAGACCTCGATGATCTGCTCGGCGACATCGACCGCCACGTTGACCTGCGCCTCGACCGTGGAAGCCCCAAGGTGAGGAGTGACGACAATATTATCCAATTCAAAGAGCGGACTGCTCTCGGTCGGCTCTTTCTCAAAGACATCAAGCGCGGCCGCCGCGACCTGTTTGGATTTGAGGGCGTCGTACAGCGCTTTTTCGTCGATGATCCCGCCGCGGGCGACGTTGACCAAGCGGACCCCTTTCTTCATCTTGGCGATAGTTTCGGCGTTGATCATCCCGGCCGTTTCTTTGGTCTTCGGGATATGGAAGGTGATAAAATCGGCTTGCTTGATCACTTCATCGACACTCTTCAGCTCAACACCCAAGCTCTTGGCATAATCGGCAGTGACGAACGGGTCAGACGCGATCACCCGCATCCCCATGCCAAGAGCGTAGGAGGCGACCCGCCGGCCGATCTTCCCCAGACCGACTACCCCAAGTGTTTTGTTGAGGACCTCGACCCCCTTGAAAGATTTCTTGTCCCAGACGCCGGTCTTGAGCTTGCCATGGGCTTGCGGAATGGAGCGAGCCATGGAGAGGAGCATCGCCCAGGTATGTTCGGCGGCGGCCACAGTGTTCCCTTCCGGCGAGTTAACGACAATGACCCCGTTCTTGGTAGCGGTCGGCAGGTCGACGTTATCGACACCTACTCCAGCCCGGGCGATAATCTTGAGATTCTTGCCGGCGATGATGATCTTAGGGGTAACTTTTGTTTCCGAGCGGACGATCAGGGCGTCGTAATCGGGGATGATCTTGATCAGTTCGTCTTCGGACAGGCCAACCTTGGAATCAACCTCGAACCCGGCCTCCCGGATCAGTTTCAACCCTTCTTCGGCCGTCTTGTCCATTGCTAATACTTTCATTGTTTTTCTCCCTTCTATGCTTAGATTTTACCAGAAAAAAAAGGGGGTGTCTAATGCAGTTAAATGTAGGGACAGGGTTTATCCCTGTCCGAATATCGGACAACCATAAAGGTTGTCCCTACATTAGTAATTTATCTTCACCAAACACAATCCCTGCGCCGGGGCAGTTCTGCCGGCAAGTTTACGGTCTTTTGCCTCCAGGATACTCTTAACATCAGCCGCTTTGATCTGCCCCAACCCCGCCTCAACCAGTGTCCCGACCATGTTCCGGACCATCTTATAAAGGAAACCATTGCCGACCACGCGAAAGCGGATCACCGGAAAACCAACGCCGGACCAAATGACTAATGATCCGCCTTTGGCGGAACTAATGACGAATGAATGTATGGTCCGGACAAAATCGGTGTCATCGGAATGGGCGGCGCAAAACGAGGCGAAGTCCTGCTTGCCGACCAGCAACTTGGCCGCTTGGCGCATTGCTCCCAAGTCGAGCTTAGGTTTAATCAACCAGACGATCCCGCGCAGATGAGGCGGACAGGCCTGTCCGTTATAAATCAGGTACTCATATTCTTTCTTCTTGGCGCCAAAGCGTGAGTTAAACTCGGGGCTGACCGCTTCCGCCATTATGACCCTGATATCTGCCGGCAGGACCGAATTAAGCGCGGGGACAATTTTATCAGGCTGGATATTGTTTTTGAGGGAGAAATTAACGACCTGGCCCAAAGCATGGACCCCGGCATCGGTCCGGGAAGCGGAGATAAGCTTAGTTTTTTCCTGGAATAATTTGTGGAGGGCCCCTTCTAGCTCGGCGCGGACAGTCCTTTTCCCCGGCTGCAGCTCGTAGCCATTGAAATTAGTCCCGTCGTACTGAATCGTGACCCTGATATTACTTTGGGATCGAACCAAGATATTTATCCGCCGTCTTACTGACATATTGCGCGATCAAATACTCAAACGCTTCGAGGTTGCCAGCGTTTGCCCCCCTGATCGCCGCATAATAAGCCTTTCTCTCATCGGTCTCACATCCAACGATCGCGATCGGATAGCCATATTTCATCAAGATCAAATTCATCAGCAGGCGACCGGTGCGCCCGTTGCCATCGATGAAGGGGTGAATGGCAACAAATTTATAATGCGCCCGCGCCGCGAAGCTGACCGGGTGCAAGTCAGGCTTTTCCTGTTCCGCAACAAGCCATTGTGAAAATTCTAGCATCTGGCCGGGAACCGCCTCGGGCTTGGGCAGGACCTGATCAGACCCGGAGATATAAACCTCAACATCCCGATACTGCCCGGCATACCGGTTATTGATCCCTTCTAAAACCAGATAATGTATTTTTTTGACGTCTTCTTGCATGATCGGCTCAACTTTCTTTAACAATTCATTCAAATAATCGATGGCGTTCTTGTGGTTGGTCACTTCCAGGTGTTCGCGCATGCTCTTGCCTGAAACGGTTAGCCCCTCTTTCAGGATCAACATCGTTTCCTCGCGCGTCAACGTATTACCTTCGATGGCGTTGCTGTTGTAGGTCCATTCGATATCGAGGTATTCCGTTAGTTTATCGAGGATAATCGCGGGCAACGGCCTGGCCTTATCAATCTTTGCCTTCTTTTCATCAATTATTTTAATCAGTTCATTTAATTCCATATTTCTTCGACCTGATTATATCACCCGCTTTCCCCACTAACAACTGAAATTCGGGATTGACGATGCCGATAAATATACGGACTTTGAATAGGAGACAACAATTATGACCAGATTAACTTCTCCTGCTTCTTTGCAGGTTCATTTAAATAATTTGAAAACATTGTGCAATAGAAGAGTGAATGAAAGGTGGGATTTCTTTTGGAGAAATCTGCCAACACTCCCTAGAACCAAAGTAGCAATAGTATTAGGGGGATTAGTACATGATATGTATTTTCTAGACAGGGTTAATCGAAGCCTCATTTATGGCAAAGAAGAGCTGCCAACGGCCGAAGAAGTTTCTGAGGCCAAGGAAATCCTTAAGAGCGCAAAATTTGCTGTCCCTAATTTGATCATTTTACTTGGGGGTTCGGATAGAGACCAAGGATTGCAAGAAAGTGTAATTATTTTTCTTGGATTTTTGGGAAGAGAATATCCTGAAGTCGTCCGGCCTGCTATTCCCCTTCTGGCACGAAGATTAGAAGAATTAATGGATAAAAATCAAGCCAGAGAGATTGACGATCCAATTCCAAATGAGGTTACTATCGCAATCAACATCGCTCAAGCTTTCTCTTTTATTGCAGAAAGCCAAGTTCAGTTCCTTCGACCTTTTACCCCGGTTTTACAAAAAGCAAGTAAATTCCCGGAACTGCATACAGCACATATAGCAGGTGAAATTCTAGAAAAATTACGAACTTAGAGCATCTCCATCATCGCTTTGACGCCGGCGCCGAAGTTGATTTTGGCTCCGAGCCGCTTGAAGAGAACTTCCACCGCCGCCCAGGCGCCGATCAGGTCAAGCGAATCGACATAACCGAGATGGCCGATCCGGAAGATCTTACTCTTCAGCTCGCCCTGGCCGGGAGCGACCTCAACATTGAACTCGTCCCGCATCGCCGCGCGGACCGCTTCGCCGTCCACCCCTTCCGGCGGAAAGATAGCAGTCACGGCCGGAGAAGCATGCGAATCGTCGGCCAACAACTTCAGGCCTAACGCCTTGGCTGCCGTCCTTAACAGGTCACGGTTGAACTTATGCCGGGCAAAAACATTTTCCCGCCCTTCTTCCTGCAACATCTTGAGCCCTTCGCGCATCCCGAAGATCAACGATTCGGGCGGCGTGGTGTAAGTGTGCCCTTTGGGCGCTTCTTCTTTCATCAGGCCCCAATCCCAATAGTGCTTGGCGCATTTAGAGGTTTCATAAGCTTTCCAGGCCCGCTTGGAGATGGAAACTGCGGAGACCCCGGGCGGCACCATGAAGGCTTTCTGTGAACCGGAAACGACCACGTCAATGTCCCATTCGTCGGTCTTGAGCGGCGCGGCCATCATACCGGAGACGGCGTCGACCAGGATCAAGGCCTCGGGTTGGACCTGGCGGACGGTTTTGGCCAATGTTTCCACGTCGTTCAGAACACCGGTCGAGGTCTCGTTCTGTTGCATGAAGACCGCTTTGACCGGCCCCTTCTTCAGCTCCGCTTCCAGAACCTTGGGATCGGCCGCTTTGCCGCGCTCAAACTTAACGTCATTGACGTCGGCCCCGTAAGCTTTGCAGATCTTGGCCCAGCGGGCGCCGAAATTACCAATATTGAGGACGATAACTTTGTCACCCGGGGAGAGAACATTGACGACCGCCACTTCCATGCCGCCGGTCCCGGAAGCCGGATAGATGAAAATATCATTCTTCGTTTCATAAGCCCAGCGCAGCCCTGCCATGACCTCTTTCATGACCGCGGAGAACAAAGGCCCGCGGTGGCCGATCATGTCGTGGGTCATCGCGGCTAAAACTCTGGTCGGGATCGGGGTGGGACCGGGGATCATGAGATTATACTTAATTAGTTTTCTGCCCATCGTTTTACCCCTCTCTTACTTAATCGTCCCTCCGCCAGCTAACCTGGACGAACTTTTCATCTTTTAAGAACTTATAGGTATGCTGCCCTTTATAGGCGTGTTCCAGCCTTTTGCCGATATGCAGGGCCAAATTGTGCGTGGAGAGCTCCACGTTAATCCCGCCGTCAACTTTTTCGATCTTATTGATCTTGTGGTCGGGATTTCTTTCCGCCGCCAGCCTGCCCTCATGTTTCACCAGATTAAGGATCTCGTCCTCATGGTCCAGCAAAAATTTACCGGCAATGTTGATGATCCCGCCTTCTTCTTCGTGTTTTGGCTCCATGAACGCTTCAAAGTGTCTTTCTACTTTCATGTTATCTTTACCTCTTGGTGAACTGGAAGGCGCGGCGGGCGCGTTTGAGGCCGTACTTCTTCCGTTCCTTCATTCTCGGGTCGCGGGTCAGCAACCCCTGTTTCTTAAGAGCGGTCCGGAGGTCCGGGTTCATCTGGACCAGCGCCCGGGCGATCCCCAGGCTAACGGCTCCCGCCTGCCCCGGGACACCCCCGCCGATCGTTTCGGCAAACACATCATATTTACCGGCAGTCTGGGTGGCAACGAACGGCTGGTTAATGACATATTCCAGGATCCGGCGGCCGCAAAAGAAATCTTTGACGGTGCGGCCGTTGACCTTGATCTGGCCACTGCCGCCAGTCAACCAAACTTTGGCGGTCGCTTCCTTGCGCCGGCCGGTCCCGTAGAATTTCGGGCCTTTGATCTTCGGCTGGCGCGGTGCCTTAGCCGGCTTGTGAACGATCGGGGCGTGGGCTGATGGCTTAAAGATCGGGGCTTCCGGCGCTTCTGCGGCGGGGACGGCCACCTCAACTTTTTTCTTCGGTGCCGCGTGTTTCTTGGGGGCCGCGTGATCCTTCGGCGCCGCGTGTTTCTTCGGCGCAATGTGTTCCTTGTTTATTTTTTTCTTGGCTTCAGCCATTATTACACCTCAAGCTTCTGTATTTTGCCGTACTGGGCCGGTAGACTTTTGAACACTTTAAGCTTCTTGACCATCGCGTCGCCCAGCCGGGTCTTGGGGAGCATGCCGCGGACCGCCAGCGTGATGACCTTTTCCGGATGGCGCTCGATCATCTGCTCGAAACTAAGGACCTTGTCCCCGCCCGGATAACCGGAATGGGTAAAATAGGTCTTGTCCTTCCTCTTGCGCCCGGTCACCCGGACCTTGTCGGCATTGATCACGACGATATGGTCACCGCAATCGGTCTGCGGCGTAAAGCACGGTTTGTGCTTTCCCCGCAGGTAGACGGCCACTTTGGTCGCCAACTGGCCGAGGACGACGCCGGTCGCATCAACCAGGTACCACTCCCGCTTGACCATTTTGTCGTTGACGAAAATCGTTCTTGTTTTTTTCATTATTTTCTAACCACCTTAAACCAGTTCCAGCAGCGCCATCGGAGCGGCATCGCCCAGGCGGGCCCCCACTTTGGTGATGCGAGTGTAGCCGCCCGGCCGCCCTTCAAAGCGCTCGGGAAAGGTCTTAAATATCAGGGTGACGATCTTCCTGGCATGGAGGACCGACTCCACTTTGCGGCGGGCGTTAAGGTCGTTCCCTTTGGTCGCCGTGATCACCCGCTCGGCCATCCGCCGCGCCTCTTTCGCCCGGGTCAAAGTTACCGTGACGCGGCCGTGCTCGAAGAGCGAAATGACGATAGCGCGCAACATCGCCAACCGTTGATCGGTCGCCTTGCTTAATTTCCTGTTACCCGTGCGATGCCTCATCTGATTTTACTCCCCTTTAAGCTTTAGCTTGTACTCGGACAGCTTGCTGCGGACCTCGTCCAGTGATTTGCTCCCGAAGTTCTTGAACTGCATCAGTTCCGCTTCGGAATAGGCGGCCAGTTCCCCGACCTTCTTAACTCCGACCTTCTTCAGGCAGTTGAGCGAGCGGGACGAGAATTCCAGGTCCTCGATGTTCATCTCCAGCGCGGAGACGGAGGATTCGTCGCGCCGCTCTGTGTCCGGCCCGGCACTTTCTCCTTTTTCGCCCAGGTGGACAAAGAGATCGACGTGCCGCGCCATGATCCGGGCGCTTTCCTTCAACGCCTCGTCCGGCTTAATGCTCCCGTTGGTCCAGACCGAAAGGACCAGCCGGTCATAATTGATCTCTTGGCCGACGCGAACCTCTTCGGTCGCGATATTGACCTTCATGACCGGGGTGTAGATCGAGTCGGTCGGGATAAAGCCGACCGGCAGGCTGGCTTTCTTGTTGCGTTCCGCCGGGGTGTAACCGCGGCCCCGCTCGATGATCAGCTCCAGGTGAAGCTTGCCGTTGGCGTCTAAGGTAGCGATCTTCTGGTCCGGGTTGACGATCTCGATCTCGGCATCATGCTCGATGTCGCCCGCCTTGACCTCACCCTTCCCCTTGGCTTTGAGGGTGACGATCTTCGGCTGGTCGGAGTGCGACCGGATGACGATCTCCTTGAGGTTGAGCAGGATATGCAGCACGTCTTCCATCACACCGGTGATGGTCGAGAACTCATGCGCCACGCCGTCGATCTTGACCGCCGTGACCGCAGCACCGGGGAGCGACGAGAGCAGTATCCGCCGCAGCGGGTTGCCCAGGGTCGAGCCATAACCGCGCGGCAGCGGTTCAACCACAAAACGGCCGAACTTGTCGCCCGCTTCTTCCACCCTCACCCAGGGATTCTCTCCAATAGTTACCATGTTCCGATTACCTCCTATAACTCTTATCTTGAATAATACTCGACGATCAGGTTCTCTTCGATCTGCGTGTCGATCTCGTCCCGCCGCGGCAACGAGACAACCTTACCTTCAGCTTCGCCGGTCAAGGCGACCCAGGCCGGGATGACCCGGTCCGGGAATTTTTCCAGGGCCTCTTTGGAGATCTTGACCATCTTCGGCGCGACCGTGATCTGGTCACCGGCCTTAGTTTCACAGGAAGCGACATTGTTCTTCCGGCCGTTGATCTGGATGCCGCCGTTGCGGATCATCTGCCTGGCCCCCTGCCTCGAGGTGGCAAAACCGAGCCGGTAAACAACGTTATCGAGCCGGCGCTCCAGGAATTCAACCAGTTTCTCACCGGTCGCCCCCTTGACTCGGGCCGCTTTCTCAAAATAATTGGCGAACTGCTTTTCGCTCAGGCCATAAACCCGCCGCGCCTGCTGTTTCTCGCGCAGGCGGATCCGGTATTCCGAGGCCCTGACCGGCAACTTGCCGTGCTGGCCCGGGGCAAAGGCGCGCCGTTTGGCCGGGCATTTTTCCGAATAGCATTTCTCACCTTTGATATAAAGTTTCTTGCCTTCGCGCCGGCAGAGCCGGCAAACCGCTTCAGTATATCTCCCCATCAGACTCTCCTCTTTTTCGGCGGCCGGCAGCCGTTATGCGGGATCGGGGTAACATCCTTGATCGAGAGGACTTCCAGGCCGGCTGCCTGGAGCGAACGGATGGCGGTCTCCCGGCCGGAACCGGGCCCCTTAACGACAACATTGATCTCGCGGACGCCGGCTTCCAAGGCCTTGGCCGCCACTTTTTCCGCCGCCGAGGAGGCCGCGAACGGCGTCCCTTTCTTGGTCCCCTTGAAGCCAACATTGCCCGATGAGGACCAGGCGACCACGCCCCCCTGCGCATCGGTGATGGAAATGATAGTGTTATTGAACGTCGCCTGGATATGGGCTACCCCGGTCGACGCTATTTTGCGTTTTTCCTTTTTCTTTTTAACGACTACTTTTTCTTCAGCCATGATCTATTGTTTCTCCTCCTCTTTCTTCTTACCCAGGCCAACGGTCTTGCGCTTGCCGCGCAGGGTGCGGGCATTCGTCTTGGTCCGCTGGCCGCGCGCCGGCAGACCTTTGCGATGGCGCGTCCCCCGATAAGTGCCGATCTCGATCAACCGCTTGATGTTGAGGCTGATATCCTTTCTCAAGTCCCCCTCCAAGCGGTAATCTTTTAATACGTCGCGGATCGCGATCGTTTCGTTGTCATTAAGGTCTTTGGCCTTTTTTTCCGGATCGATCTTCGCCTTAGCCAGGATCCTGCGGCTCAAAACTTCACCAATGCCGTAGATATAGGTCAGGCCGACCCAAACCCTTTTATTTGCCGGCAGATCAACACCAACTAATCGTACCATCTTCTCCTCCTAAGCTATCCTTGTCGCTGTTTGTGCTTTGGGTTCTCGCACAAGATGTAAACCCGGCCGCGCCGGCGGACCACAATGCACTTGACGCAAATCTTCTTGACCGATGAACGAACTTTCATTGTTTACCTCTTCTTTTACTTCAACCTATAAGTTATTCTGCCCCGGGTCAGGTCGTAGGGCGATAATTCGACCCGGACCTTATCGCCCGGCAGGATCCGGATAAAATGCTTCCTGATCTTGCCCGAAACATGCGCCAGGATCAATTGCCCGGTCTCGAGCTTCACGCGGAAGAGGGCGCTCGGCAGCGCTTCCGTGATCTCCCCTTCCAATTCAATTACGTCTTTGTCTTTAGCCATGTCAAAATTTCCGGGTCGCCCGCCGTGATCACGATCGTATGCTCGAAATGGCACGACAGCGCGCCGTCCTCGGTCACCACCGTCCAACCATCGGGCAGCGTCCTGACCCGCCAAGTGCCGACATTAAGCATCGGCTCGATCGCCAGGACCATTCCCGGCTTCAGTTCGGGACCTTCCCCCGCCGGCCCGTAATTCGGGATGAGCGGGTCTTCATGCATCTCCCGGCCGATACCATGACCGTAAAGGTCGCGCACGACCGAGAAACCGCGGGACTCACTGGCCACCTGGATGGCATGCGAAATATCCCCCAGATGTTTTCCCGCCCGGGCCTGGCGCAAACCGATCCGCAGCACCTCTTTCCCCGCCCGGAGCAACTTTTCCGCCTTGCCGGAGATCCGGCCAACCGGAAAAGTCGCGGCAGAGTCGCCGCAGTAACCCTGCTTGCGGACCCCGACATCGAGACTGACGATATCCCCTTCTTTCAGGATCTTCTCTCCCGGAATACCGTGGACCACTTCCTCGTTGACCGAAACGCAGGTCGCGTGCCGGTAACCCCGGTATCCGAGGAAAATCGGTTCGCCCCCGTTCGCCCGGATCGTCTTCTCACCTACCCGGTTCAGCTCGGCCGTGCTGACCCCCGGCTTGATCGCCCGCCGCAACGCTTCGAGCGCCAGGGCCGTCACCCGGCCCGCCTCGCGCATCAGTTCAATCTCGTCCGGACCTTTTATTTTAATTACGCCCATCAAGGACCTCAGGCCTTCGCCGCTACAGCTTGGCCAGATCGCGGCCGATCTCTTCGATCGTGCGGGCCGCGTTAATTTCCATCAATTTACCCGTCTTTTGATAATAATCGATCAGCGGCCGGGTGGTCTTCTCGTAGACCTCAAAACGGGTGCGGATCGCCTCAAGGTTATCATCAGACCGGCCCTCGATCGACGAACGGGCCAAAAGGCGTTTGACCACTTCCGCTTCGTCCACCTTAAAATAAATGACCCGGTCCAGGGACAATTTACCAGCCGCGAACATCTTGGTCAGCGCTTCCGCCTGGGCCATGGAGCGCGGAAAACCATCGATGATGAAACCGTTCCGGCAATCAGCTTTGCTGATCCGCTGCCTGGTCAGTTCAATTGATAACTCGTCAGGGACCAGATTCCCCCCGTCCATAAAACTCTTGGCTTTTTTTCCGATCTCGCTCTCTGCCCTCACCTCTTCGCGCAGAATATCCCCGAGCGAAATATGGGGCAAGCCCTTTTCCTCCGCCAGGATCTTAGCCTGGGTCCCTTTGCCGGACCCGGGCGGGCCAAGAAAGATCAAGATCATGCCAGCAACCCTTCGTACTGCCTGGTGACCAGGTGGGTCTGGATCTGCCGGACCAGGTCCAGCGCCACGCCCACGACGATCAGCAAGGAAGTTGACCCCAACCCCTGGAACGAGGTGATGCGGGTCAAGCTTTCGACGATAGACGGGACGATCGCGATGCCGGCTAGAAAAAGCGCCCCGACCAGGGTCAGCCGGGTAATAGTATATTCCAGGTACTGGGCGGTCGGTTTCCCGGGGCGGATACCGGTCACAAACCCGCCGTACTTTTTGATATTCTCGGCCAGCTCGGTCGGATTAAAGGTAATGGCCGTATAGAAATAAGTAAAGAAAAATATCAAGACAAAATAGAAAACCAGGTAGAGACCGCCGGAAGGCGATAACCAGCCGATCACTTTTTGCATCGCCCCGCCCGGGACAAACTGGGCAAGCGTGGCCGGGAACATCAGGACTGAAGAGGCAAAAATGATCGGGATCACCCCGCCCTGGTTGATCCGCAATGGGATATAAGTCGATTGCCCGCCGTACATTTTCCGGCCGACGATCCGTTTGGCATACTGCACCGGGACGCGGCGCTGCCCTTCCTGGACAATAACGATCGCCACCAACATCAAGATAAAGGCCGCGAGCAGGATGAGCACGCCGATCAGCGAGGCACCGCCGCGGACCAAAGTAATGGTCTGGCCGACATAAGCGGGGATGCGCGAGACTATCCCGACAAAGATCAGCATTGAGGCCCCGTTGCCGATCCCCCGATCGGTGATCAGCTCGGCAAACCACATGACCAGCGAACTGCCGGCGGTCAAGGAAACGACCGTGCCAATCAGGAAGAAAACGAAATTATAGTCCGGCAGCATGACCCCTCTCAACCAGAAAGCCATGCCAAAGGCTTGAAAAGCTGCCAGGACGACCGTCAGATAACGGGTATAAGCCGCGATCTGTTTGCGGCCGCTATCGCCTTCCTTGGACAGCTCTTCTAAGTGGGGAATAACGACCTGCAACAGTTGTAAAATAATGGAAGCGTTGATGTACGGCACGATCCCCATGGCAAAGATCGAAAAGCGCATCAAAGCTCCACCGGTAAAGAGGTCGAGAAAATTCATGATGTTACCCTGGCCGAACAGGCTCTGCATCTTCACGGCATCTATGCCGGAAACGGGGATGTGGGCGCCCAGCCGGAAGAGGACGATCATCCCTACGGTAAAGATGATTTTCTTCCGCAGATCGGCAATATTCATGAAGCCGGAGATAATGTTAAGCATTGAGGATCTCTAGTTTCCCTCCGGCCGCTTCGATCTTTTGCTTGGCCGAGGCGCTGAACTTATGGGCGGCCACCGTGCCGGGGTTCCCCTTCAGCTCGCCAACACCGAGGATCTTGATCAGGCCAACGGTCCCCTTGACCCGGTCCAGTTGGCCCAGGTTGAAGATCGAATACTCCTTGCGGAAAGGATAATTCTTAAAACCGCGTTTGGGAAGACGGCGGTAAAGCGGGGTTTGGCCCCCTTCAAAACGGCTCCCTTTGGTCCCGCCGGAACGGCTGGTCTGGCCTTTGTGGCCGCGGCCGCAAGTCTTACCGAGCCCCGAGCTGGAGCCGCGGCCGACCCGTTTCTTGCGATGCTTTGAACCCTTAGCGGGTGACAGTTGGTTAAGTTTCAACATGGGAAACCTTCAATGTCTTGCCTCTGGCTAGTGACACTTCTTCTTCAGAGCGGAGTAATTTCAGCGCTTCCAGGGTCGCCCGGGCGACATTGATCGGGTTGGAAGAACCGATCTTCTTGGCGACGATGTTCCTGACCCCGCACAGTTCCAAGATCGTGCGGACCGACCCGCCGGCAATAACGCCGGTCCCGCGCGGGGCTGGCCGCAGCACGACCGTGCTGGCCGAGAACCGCCCGATCACGTCGTGCGGTATCGTCCCGGAAACGAGCGGCACCGTCATGAGGTCCCTTTTGGCCGCCTCTACCCCTTTACGGATCGCCGCCGACACTTCGGCCGCCTTGCCAAGTCCCAGCCCGACCTTCGACTTCAGGTCACCCAGCACGACCACCGCCCGGAAACCCATTTTCTTGCCGCCTTTGACCACCTTGGTCACGCGGCTGATGTTAACAACTTTTTCTTTATATTCCGATTGTTCCCGCTGATATTCAGGTCTCATTAAAATTCAAAGCCTCCTTCGCGCGCGGCGTCAGCTAGAGCCTTGACCCGTCCGTGGTATAACGCCCGGCCGCGATCGAACACAACTTTCTTGATCCCTTTGGCCACACCCCGCTCCGCGATCTTGTGGCCGATCACCTTGGCGGCGGCGATGTTGCCGCCCTTTTTGACCAAGCCCTTTTCAACCGTCGAGGCGGCAGCCAGCGTCCGGCCGGCCAGGTCGTCGACCAGCTGGGCGTAAATGCCGTTAAGGCTGCGATGGACGGTCAGCCTGGGGCGCTCAGCCGTGCCAAATATCTTCCGTTTTTTCTTCATCTGTTAAGCTCCCCCGCCGCCGGCCGCTTTGGCCGCTTTACCGGCTTTGCGCCTGACCACTTCGCCGGCATACTTGATCCCTTTGCCTTTATACGGCTCAACTTCCCGCACTGCCCTGATCTCGGCCGCGATCTGGCCGACCCGCTGGCGGTCAATCCCCTTGATGTTGATCTTGGTATTGGCCGTCACGGTAAAATCTATCCCGGCCGGCGGATCGAACTCCACCGGGTGGGAAAAACCGACCTGCAGCGTTAGTTTCTTCCCCTGCATCACGGCGCGATAACCAACGCCGACCATTTCCAAGTCTTTCTGAAAACCATCCGTGACGCCGGTCAACATGTTCTTGATCAGGGCGTTATATAAACCATGCAGAGCGTCTGAGAGCTTACTCTCGGTAACTATCTCGGTTTTAACCAACCCGTCAACCACCTTAACGGCGATTGTCGGCAGGATATCTTCAGTCAAGGTCCCTTTCGGCCCTTTAACCGTAACCTGACCGGCGTTGACCTTGACCTCAACGCCTTTGGGAACAATTAATTCTCTTTTACCTATTCTGCCCATAAAATTACCAAATGAAACAGAGCACTTCGCCGCCAAGCTTGGCCTGGCGGGCCGCGGCGTCTGTCATTAATCCTTTTGAGGTCGAGATGATCGCCGTGCCAAAACCGGAGCGGACCCGCGGGACCTTCGTCGCCGCGACATAATGCCGCTTACCGGAGGTACTGACCCGTTTCATCCCTTCGATCACGCTCCGCCCCTTGGCGGTATACTTAAGGCCCAAACGGATGAATTTCCGGTTCATGCGGGTCAGCGGTTCCAGTTTACTAATGTACCCCTCCGCCAGCAAGATCTTAGCAATCTCTTCCTTGACCCGCGAGTGCGGCAGGTCGACCCCTTCTTTGCGCACCCCCAAGGCGTTATTGACCCTATTCAACATATCCGCGATTGAATCCATATGTCTCCCCTTTACCAGCTAGCTTTCTGCATGCCCGGGATCTGGCCTTTATGCGCCAGATTTCTTAAGCAGATGCGGCACAGCCCAAACTTCCGGTAGTAAGAACGCGCCCGGCCGCAGATCTGGCAGCGATTCTTGTGCCGCGTCGAGAACTTCGGCTCCCGCTTCAACCTTTCCAACCAGCATTTTTTTGCCATGCTATCCTTCTTTCCTAAAAGGCATGCCGAGCATTTGCAGCAGCTGGCGCGCCTCCTCATCCTTGTTGGATGAGGTGACAAAAGTGATGTCCATGCCGCGGACCATGTCGACCGCCTCATAATCAACCTCGGGGAAAATGAGCTGTTCCTTGATCCCCAGGGAATAGTTCCCCCGGCCGTCGAACGACTTCGGGCTGACCCCTCGAAAGTCCCTGATCTTGGGCAGGGCAAGATTAAGCAGCTTGTTGACAAAATCATACATCCGCCGGCCGCGCAAAGTGACCTTGAGCCCGATCGGGATGTTCCCCCGAAGCTTGAAAGCCGAGATCGCCTTTTTGCTGTGCGTCACCAGCGGCTTCTGGCCGACGATCTCCGCCAGCTCGGCCGCGGAAACATCGATCGCCTTGGCATTGTCACGCGCTTCGCCGACGCCGCGGTTAATGACGACTTTTTCCAGGCGCGGCACCTGCATGGTGTTCTTATAATGGCGCTCCTTGACCAGCTTCGGGACAACTTCTTTTAAATATTTTTCTTTCATGTTCAGCATAATAATTACACCTTATCCACTATTTCGGAACAGCCGCGGCAGACCCTGACCTTTTTCTCACCGACCGTTTTGGCCCCGAGGCGGTGCGGCTCGCTGCAGCGCGGGCAGACCAGCATGACCTTGGAGGTCTGGAGGGCCATCGGCTTCTCAATGATCCCGCCCGGGAAGTTGCGGGTCGGCTTTTGGTGCCGTTTGGCAATGTTGAGCCCTTCGACCACTAGCTTACCATCGTCCGGCCAGACATCGATGACCTTCCCCTTCTTACCCTTATCCTTGCCGGAGAGGAGCATGACAATATCACCCTTCTTGATGTTCATCAGACGACCTCCGGCGCGAGCGAAACGATTTTCATGAATTCCTTTTCGCGCAGTTCCCTGGCCACCGGCCCGAAGACGCGCGTCCCGCGGGGGTTCTTGTCGGGCGTGATGACCACGACCGCGTTATCGTCGAACATGACATAACTGCCGTCCGGGCGGCGCAGCGGCTTGCGCAGCCGGACAATGACGCAGCGCACAACCTCGGAACGTTTAACGGTCATGTTCGGCGAGGCTTCCTTGACCACCGCGATGATCTCGCCCCCGATCCCGGCGTATTTCCGGTTGGAACCACCGAGTACCCGGATGCACATCACGATGCGCGCCCCGGAATTGTCGGCCACATTAAGCATACTACGCGGCTGAATCAATTTTGATCCTCCTCACGACCCGCCAGCGTTTATCTTTAGATAAACGCCTGGTTTCCATGATCTCGACCAGATCGCCGATCTGGCACTCGTTCCTCTCGTCATGCGCCTTGAAATTGCTGGAGGCTTTCATCACTTTTTCGTAGAGCGGATGCCGGTAAACCCGACCGACCTGCACTACGACGGTCTTTTGCATTTTATTGCTGATCACGACCCCTTGCTTGATCTTGACTTTACCCTTCTCCAACTTACTTGTCTCCTTTCTCACGGACGATGGTCAGGATCCGGGCGACCATCCGCCGGAGCTCGCGGATCTTTAACAAATTCTTGAGCTGCTGGTTAGCCCGCTGGATCCGCAGGCCGACCAGTTCGCGCCGGGTCTCGTCGAGCTTCTTGTGCAGCTCGCCCGCCGACAGCTCCCGGAGTTGTTTTGAGTCCAACAGTGCCGTACTCATTGCTTAACTACCACCCGCGTCGCTAACGGCAACTTATAAGCCGCCAGGCGGAGCGCTTCCCGCGCTTCAAGTTCAGTCACACCGGCCACTTCGAAAATGATGTGGCCGCGCTTGACCGGAGCTTCAAACCTGACCGGGGCCCCCTTGCCGCCACCCATTCTGGTCTCGGCCGCTTTGGCCGTAACGATCTTGTCGGCAAAAACGCGCAGCCAGATCTTGCCGCCGCGCTTGAAATGGTGGGCAATGGTCTTGCGGGCCGATTCGATCTGGTTGGTTGATAAATAACCGACCTCGGTCGACTGCAGGCCGTATTCGCCGAAATTAATGGTCGCGCCCAACGTCGCCCGGCCGCGCAGCCGCCGCCGTTGGTGCTTCCTGAACTTAGTTTTGCCCGGTACTAGTACCACTTTTCTCCTTTTCCTTAACGGTCGGCAGGACTTCGCCTTTGTAGATCCAGCACTTGACGCCGATCTTGCCGTACATGGTCATCGCTTCGGTGAAACCGTAATCGATCCGCGCCCGCAGGGTATGCAGCGGCACACGGCCCAAGCGGTATTTTTCGGTCCGCGCGATCTCGGAACCGCCTAACCGTCCGGCTACCATCAATTTAACCCCTTTGGCCCCGGCCCGCATCGCCCGGGAGACACCCTGTTTCATCGCCCGGCGGAAAGAGATCCGCTTTTCGAGCTGGGCGGCGATGCTCTCGGCCAGCAAAAGGGCGTTGGCATCGGGATTCTTCTCCTCGTGGACATCGAGCTGCACCTGCTTACCGACCTTCTTCATCAGATCTTCCCGCACGGCCGCGATCTCTTTGCCGCCCCGGCCGATGATCAGCCCGGGCTTGGCGGAATAAATGTCGATCTGGATCTGGTTCGCTTTGCGGGTTATCTTGATCCTGGCTATCCCCGCGCGAAAGAGAATGTTCTTTAAATGTTTGCGGATGTCATAGTCCTCTTTCAGCAGCCGGGGAAAATCCTGCTTCCCGGAATACCAAAAACTATCCCACTCTTCGATAATGCCGAGCCGCAAACCTTTTGGATGTATCTTTTGTCCCATTAAACTCCCTCCAGAGCGCTGAGGCCGACCGTCACATGGCTGGTCCGTTTCTTGATCGGAAAACCACGGCCGCGCGCCCGCGGCTGCATCCTTTTCATGATGATCCCTTTATTGGCATAAGCTTCGCAGACGACCAGATTAGCCGATTCCATTTTGTGGTTCTGTTTGGCGTTAGCCAGGGCCGACTTCAGGACTTTCTCGATGATCCGCGCCCCTTTTTGGGGCATGAAACGAAGCAGGGTCAGCGCTTCCCCGGCCATTTTGCCGCGGACCAGCTCCAGCACCCGCTGCAGTTTCCGGTCGGAACTCTTGACCCATTTAGCTTTGGCTCTTACTATTGTCATGTCAGTGTCGTGGCTTTATTGGTCGGCGAACTATGGCTCCGGAAATTCCTGGTATGGGAGAACTCGCCCAGCTTGTGGCCGACCATGTTCTCCGAGACAAAGATCGGGATATGCTTAATTCCGTTATGGACGGCGAACGTGAAGCCGATCATTTCCGGGATGATCGTACAGTTGCGCGCCCAGGTCTTGAGCACCTTTTTCTCTTTGGCCAGCGTCATCTTCTGGACCTTCTTCAGGAGTTTTTCGTCGACATACGGGCCCTTTTTGATCGAGCGTCCCATTACTTCCTCCTCGTCAGAATAAACCGGTCACTGCGCCGGCGCGGTTTGCGGGTCTTATAACCGAGCGTCGGTTTACCCCAAGGGGTGACCGGATGCTCGCGACCAATGCCTGATTTGCCTTCGCCGCCGCCGTGCGGATGGTCGCACGGGTTCATAACGACCCCGCGCACTTCCGGCCGCCGGCCGAGATGGCGCTTGCGCCCGGCTTTGCCGAGCACCATGTTTTTCGCGTCCAGGTTACCGACCTGGCCGACGGTCGCCCGGCAGTTCAGATGGATCATCCGCTGCTCGCCGGACGGCAGCTTGATAATGCCATAACCCGATTCCTTGGACAGCAGGACCAGAGCGGCCCCGGCGGAACGGGCGAGCTGCCCTCCCCGGCCCGGCTCCATCTCTACGTTATGGACGGTGGTCCCGATCGGGATCGAGCGGAGCGGCAGGGCATTGCCAACTTTAATATCGACTTCCACCCCGGACATGATCTTTTCGCCGTCTTGAAGGCCGACCGGGGCCAAAATATAGCGCCGCTCCTTGTCCTCATATTCGACCAGGGCGATCCGGCAGTTGCGGTTCGGGTCGTACTCGATCCCGATAACCGTGGCCGCCATATTATCCTTGTCGCGCCGGAAATCAATTATCCGGTAATGCTTCTTGTTGCCGCCGCCGCGATGGCGCATCGAGACGAAACCGCGCCAGTCGCGCCCCGCTTGCTGCTTCTGTTTGGCCAGCAGTTTCTTCTCCGGATAACTCTTGGTTATATCCGAGTAATCATCGACGATCGCGAACCTTGTCCCCGGGCTGCGGGGCTTCATCTGCTTGATACCCATTTTAGGCTTCTAACTCCTGTATCTTCTGGCCGCGAGCTAGCGTGACATAGGCTTTTTTCCAGGTGGCTGTCCAGCCGATCTTCTTCCCCATCCTCGCCTTACCCCGCACATGGCAGGTATTGACGTCCAAAACTTTAACCTTAAAATACTGCTCGACAGCCCGCTTGACATCGATCTTGGTCGCCCCCAGGTTGACCCGGAAGGCGTAACGAGAATTGGCCCGGCCGGTAATACTTTTTTCGGTGACCAGCTGGGCGACGATGATCTTGTCAAATTCCATTAGCTTAACCTCGCCTCTAGAATTTTGAGCGCGGCCGCGTCGAGGACCAGCCACTCGGTCTGCAGCAGGTCATGGATATTAAGGTCGTCACAGGTAATGACGGAAACGCCGGCCAGGTTGCGCAACGCCCGTTCGGTCGTCGCCTCCGGGCTACCGAGCAAGACGATCGCCCGGCCGCTCACCCCCTGCTCTTTCAGGAACTTAAGCCCAGCCCGGGACTTGGCCTCGGCCACCGCGACTGTCGGCAGGGCTAAGATCCGCCCTTCGCGGTTGAGCTCTGACAGGACGACCCGCAACGCCAGCTTCCTGACCCGCTTGGGCAAGGCATAGCCGTAGTCGCGCGGCTTCGGCGGGAAGATCACGCCGCCATGGCGCCAGAGCGGTGAGCGATTGCTCCCGGCGCGAGCGTGACCGGTTCCCTTCTGCGCCCACGGCTTTTTACCGCCGCCGGAAACCTCGGTCCGGGTCAAAGCGCTGTGGGTCCCGCGGCGCCGGCTGGCCAGATACCAGCGGAGCGCTTCGTGGACCACCGCGCTGTTTAACTTTTCATTAAAGACCTTTTGAGTCAACTGCGGCATTATTTTGCCTTCCTCAACGAAACTAAATTACCGATCTTGCCCGGGACCGAACCGGCGATCAGGATCAGGTTCTTCTCCGCGATGACTTGAATGACCCGGACCTTGCGGACAGTGACCTGAACGTTCCCCATCCGTCCCGGCATCGGGCGGCCGGGCCAGACCCGGCCCGGCGTGGCGCCGGAACCGATCGAACCGGTCAGGCGGTGTGATTTCGAACCATGGGACATCGGTCCGCGATGGTGATGGAACCGCTTGATGGTCCCCTGAAAACCTTTGCCGATCGAGACCCCGGTCACATGGATCAGGTCACCGGCGGCAAAAAGATCGGCCTTTAATTCCTGGCCGACCTGATAATCTTCCGCTTTGTCCACCCTGATCTCGCGCTTCTTTTTGGCAAAACTGACCTGGACCGCCGCGTAGCCTTCCTTGGCTGGCGACTTGACCTGGGTCACGATGCACGGCCCAGCCTCAACGACCGTCACGCCGATCGCGTTGCCGCTCTCATCGAATATTTGGGTCATTCCTTTTTTTATGCCGATCATGCTTAATCCATCTTGATCTCGACATCCACCCCGGCCGGCAGGTCAAGCTGCATCAGCGCTTCGACCGTCTGCGGCGGCGGGTCGAGGATATCGATCAACCTTTTGTGCGTGCGCATCTCAAAATGTTCCCGCGATTTCTTGTCAACATGCGGCGAACGGAGGACGCAGAATATTTCTTTTCTGGTCGGCAGAGGGACCGGCCCGGAGACAAAGGCCCCCGCCCGCTTGGCGGTGTCCACGATCTTGAGCGCGGACTGGTCCAGTATCCGGTGATCGAAACTCTTTAATTTGATCCTGATCCGCTGTTTTGCCATTTACGTCCCCTGCTTGCCGGAAGGAGCGGATTTTTCGATCAGCCCTTCGGCAATATTTTTCGGTACCTCGCGGTACTCGCAGAATTCCATCGTATAGGTCCCCCGACCCTGGGACATGGAGCGCAGGTCGGTGGAATAACCGAACATCTGGGCCAGCGGCACCTTGGCCTTGATCGTCTGGATCCCCTGGTGCGACTCCATCTCTTCGATGTGGCCGCGCCGGCTGCTCAAGTTGCCGATCACGTCGCCCATGTACTGTTCGGGGACGACCGCCTCGACCTTCATCACCGGCTCCAGCAGGACCGGTTTCGCTTTCATGACCGCGGCCTTAAAAGCCATGGAGCCGGCGATCTTAAAAGCGATCTCGGACGAGTCGACGTCATGGTAGGAACCATCGAACAGGGTCGCCTTGATATCGAGGACCGGATAACCGGCCAGCACGCCGGTCGTCATCGCCTCTTTGATCCCAGCTTCGACCGCCGGAACGTATTCACGCGGAATTGTGCCGCCAACGATATCGTTAACAAATTCAAAACCCTTACCGACCTCAAGCGGTTCGATCTTGATCCAGACGTGCCCGTACTGCCCGCGGCCGCCGGTCTGGCGGATGAACTTCCCTTCCTGTTCCGCCGCTCCCCTGATCGTCTCTTTGTAAGCGACCTGGGGCTTACCGACGTTGGCCTCAACCTTGAATTCCCGCAGCAAGCGGTCAACAATGATCTCAAGGTGGAGTTCACCCATGCCGGAGATGATGGTTTGGCCAGTTTCCGGATCGCCCTTGATCCTGAACGTCGGGTCTTCTTCCGCCAGCTTAGACAGAGCCGTACCGAGCTTTTCCTGGTCCGCGCTGCTCTTCGGCTCGATGGCCACGAAGATGACCGGTTCCGGGAACTGGATCGACTCGAGGATGATCGGCTTGTTCTCGTCACACAGTGTATCACCCGTGGTCGTATCTTTCAAGCCCACGATCGCCCCGATATCTCCGGCAAAGATCTCGGAGATCTCCTCGCGCTTGTTGGCGTGCATCTGGAGCAACCGGCCGACGCGCTCTTTGCGCCCCTTGACCGAATTGTAGGTATAGGAACCGGTCGCCAGGACGCCGGAATAGACCCGGAAAAAGGTCAACCGGCCGACGAACGGATCGGTCATGATCTTGAAGGCCAGCGACGAGAAAGGCTGGTCGTCGGAGGCGGTGCGCGTCTCTTCGCCGCCGTTGTTCGGGTTGACCCCGACCACCGGTTTCTTGTCGAGCGGCGACGGCAGGTAGGCGACGATCCCGTCGAGCAGCGGCTGGACGCCGCGGTTCTTGAAAGATGAACCGCAGAAAACCGGGACGATCTGGCTGTCGATCGTCAGCTTGCGGATGCCGGCATTGATATCCTCTTTGCTTAAAGTATGGTTGGTCATATATTTTTCCAGCAAGACGTCGTCGGCCTCGGCGGCCGCTTCGACCAGCAGGTCGTGGTAGAGCTTGGCCTGTTCCTGCAGTTCGGCCGGGATCGGGCCGCGGCCGAATTTCATCCCGAGCTCGTCCTCGTAAATGATCGCTTCCATCTCGACCAGGTCGATCATTCCCTTGAAGGCATCCTCGGCACCGATCGGCAATTGCATTACGACCGGCTTGGTCTGCAGGCGCTCTTTCATCTGCAAGACCACGCGCAGGAAATCAGAGCCGAGCCGGTCCATCTTGTTGATGAAAGCCATCCGCGGCACCTTGTAACGGGTCGCCTGCCGCCAAACGGTCTCCGACTGGGGCTGGCAGCCGCCCACGGCGCAAAAGATCACGACCACCCCGTCCAGCACCCGCATGGACCGCTCCACTTCGACGGTAAAGTCGACGTGCCCGGGAGTGTCGATAATATTGATCCGGTGGTCCTTCCAGAAAGTGGTCGTCGCGGCCGAAGTGATGGTAATGCCGCGCTCTTTTTCCTGCACCATCCAGTCCATAGCCGTGTTCCCCTCATCGACATTGCCGATGCGGTGAAGACGGCCGCTGTAGAACAGCACCCGCTCCGTCGTCGTGGTCTTGCCGGCATCGATATGCGCGGCAAAACCCATATTCCTATATTTTTCGATCGGACATTCTCTGGTCATTAGCGCTTTACCACCTGAAGTGGGCAAAAGCCTTATTGGCTTCCGCCGTCTTGTGGAGGTTCTCCCTGTTCTTGATCGCGGTCCCCGTGCTGTTGGACGCGTCAATGATCTCGCCGGCCAGGTTCTCGATCATCGACTTGCCCGAGCGTTCGCGGGCTGATTCACGCAGCCACTGCATGGCCATAGCCTGGGCCCGTTCTCTGGTCACTTCGACCGGGACCTGATAAGTGGCGCCGCCGACGCGCCGCGGTTTAACTTCGAGCAGCGGCGAAAGATTGCCGATCGCCTTTTCGAAGATCGGCAACGGCTCCTGATTAAGCTTGGTTTTGATATGCTCCATGGCCCCGTAGAAAACGGTCTCGGCCTTGCTCTTTTTCCCGTCCCAGAACATCTTGTTGACGAAACGCTGGACCAGGACGCTGTTATAAACAACGTCAGCCGCGATCTTTCTCTTGGGGACTTTACCGTACCTAGGCACCTTTGCTACCTCCCGCTTTCGGTCGTTTGGCCCCGTATTTGGAACGGCTCTGGCGGCGGTTCTCGACCCCCTGGGTATCGAACGCGCCGCGGACAATGTGATAACGGACACCAGGCAAGTCCTTGACGCGGCCGCCGCGGACCAGTACGACCGAATGCTCCTGCAGATTGTGTCCGACCCCCGGGATATAAGCCGAAACCTCGATCCCGGTAGTCAACCGGACACGGGCTACTTTACGCAAAGCGGAATTAGGCTTCTTCGGGGTGGTCGTGTAGACCCGGACGCAGATCCCGCGGCGCAGCGGGCAACCTTTCAGCGCCGGCGCTTTGGTGCGCGATTTTGAGCGCTGGCGTCCTTTCCTGATCAATTGGTTAATAGTCGGCATTTATTCTTCCTCCCGCCCTTCTTCCATTTTGGGCACAGTACCAACGGTCGGCACCAGTTCAATGTTGCGGTAGTCGGCAAAACCTGTCCCGGCCGGGATCAACCGGCCGATAATGACGTTTTCCTTAAGGCCATACATCGGATCGATCCGCCCTCTGATCGCCGCCTCGGTCAGGATCCTGGCGGTCTCCTGGAACGAGCAGGCGGAGAAGAAGCTGTCGGTCGAGAGCGACGCCTTGGTGATGCCAAGCAAGACCTCGGTCGCTTCGGCCTTGTCGCCCTTGACCTTTTCGTTGGCTTCGTCCAGATGGCGCGTGTCTATCAATTCTCCCGGGAGGAGGATCGTGTCGCCCGAGATGACGACGCGGACCTTGCGGGTCATCTGGCGGATAATAACTTCAATGTGCTTATCGGCGATCGTCACGCCCTGCGCCCGATAGATCTTTTGGATCTCATCGACCAGGAAGATCTGCGCTAACCGGACCCCCAGGATCCGCAGAACGTCGTGAGGATCAACCGTCCCTTCGGTCAGCTGCATGCCGCGGTGCGCTCGATCGTTGGTAGTAACCCGCAGTCGGACCTCATAAGGAACCTCGTACTCTTTCAGCTCATCCTTGGCATTGCGCAGGGTCACGAGACGAGCCCCTTCGCGCTCGCTGACGGTAATGGTGCCGTCGATCTCCGCCAGGGTAGCTTTATCTTTCGGATGGCGCGCCTCGAACAGTTCTTCGACGCGCGGCAAACCTTGAATGATGTCGCGGGTCTTACTCGGGTCGCGGCGGATCGATTCGACCCGGGCGACAAAATCATAACTCTCAACATCGGCCCCGTCCTCAACGTAAAGACGCGAGCCGGCAATGATCAGGTAACTTTCCCCCGGCGCCACGACGACCAGCTCTTTTTTCTGCTCGAGGACCATCCCGGCTGTCTTACAAATGACCCCGGTGGCCAGTTCGTCCCCGATCTTGACCTTGTCGCCGGCTTTAACGAAGATCTGGGCGTCTTTTGCGACTTCGTACTCTTTCTTCACCTTAGGGTTATAAATAAAGATCTCGCCGTCTTTTTTAGCGACCCGTTCTTTACGCTGGGTCACAACTTCCATCCCGACGAAACGGCACTTGCCGACCGAGCTGGAAACGATATACTCGTAGGTCGGATCGAATTCGGCCAGGGCATCCCCCGAGGTGATCTTGTCCCCCGCTTTGACCTTGAGGACGGTCCCCAGCGGCAGGATATACTCTTCTTTCTTCTCTTTGATCTTAATGTAGAGGGTCGAACTGCGCGAGATCCACTTTTGCTTGCCGCCGAACTCATCGGCCATGTCGCGGATCTCGAACCCCTCGCCAAAATGGATCGTCCCGGTATGCTTGGCCTTGATCGACGTCTTGGCCGCCTTATGGAGCGCGACCCCGCCGATGTGGAAAGTGCGCATGGTCAGCTGGGTGCCCGGCTCGCCGATCGACTGGGCGGCGATAGTGCCGACCGCTTCACCGATATTGACCGGGTTCAGGCTGGAGAGGTCGAGGCCGTAGCACTTCTGGCATATCCCCTTCTTCGTCTGGCAGGTCAAGGGGGATCGGACATCAACTTTCTCCACCCCTGCTTCGGCCACCAGTTTGGCGACTTCCGGCGTGATCATTTCGCCCGCTTTGGCCAGCGTTTTGCCGCTGAGCGGGTCGACGATATTCTTGGTCGGGGTCCGATTGACCAGGCGCTGGGCCAGGGAGATGACCTCTTCAAAACCTTCGCGCACGGTAGCCAGCTCAATGCCGTCCTTGCCGCCGCAATCTTCTTCCGTGATCATCACGTCCTGGGAAACGTCGACCAGGCGGCGGGTCAAATACCCGGAATCGGCGGTGCGCAGGGCGGTATCGACGAGCCCCTTGCGGGCGCCGTACGAGGAGATGAAATACTCGGTCACGGTCAAGCCTTCCTTGAAGTTCGTCTTGATCGGTATATTGATGATGTTGCCGAACGGATCGGCCATCAGGCCGCGGATACCGTTGAGCTGGCGGACCTGCTGGATGTTGCCGCGGGCGCCGGAAAAGGCCATCATATAGACTGAGTTCAGCTTATCGATCTCCTTGAGGAGCTCCGCTGTCACCTCTTCGGTCACGCCGCCCCAGATGTCGAGCGAGCGGATGAACTTTTCTTTGGCCGAGAGCGATCCGTCGCGGAAATGCTGCTCCAACTTGGCGACTTGGTTACTGGCCCGGTCAACGATCTCTTTCTTGCGGGCCGGGACCTGCAGGTCGGAAATAGAGATGGAGACGCCGGCCAGGGTGGCGTATTTGAAGCCGAGCCGCTTGATCTCATCGGCGATCTCGGCGGTAATAGCGCTGCCGTAGCGGACAAAACAATCAGAGACCAGTTTTTCCAGCTCTTTCTTCCCCTGGACCTGGTTAAGATACGGGTACTCAACGGTCACGCCCCGGCGCTCGAGGACCCGGTTGAGCGTGTTGTTGAACTTGATCCGCCCGACCGTCGTCTCGATGATCTCGCCGTGCCGGCGGACCCGGATCTTGGCGTGCAGGTGGACCTCATCAAGGTCGTTGGCGATCATGGCGTCCCAATCGTTGGCGAAGACCATCCCCTTGCCCGGCTGCGCGTTGTCATCGTCGACCGTCATGTAATAGGTGCCGAGGACCATGTCCTGGGTCGGGGTAATGAGCGGCCGGCCGGAAGCCGGCGACAGGATGTTGTTCGAAGCGAGCATCAGGATGCGCGCCTCGACCTGCGCCTCGGGGAGAAGCGGCACATGGACCGCCATCTGGTCACCGTCGAAGTCGGCGTTGAACGCCGGGCAGACCAGCGGGTGGATCTGGATCGCTTTCCCTTCGACCAGGATCGGTTCGAAAGCCTGGATACCAAGGCGATGGAGGGTCGGCGCGCGGTTGAGCAGGACCGGATGGCCCTTGATCACTTCTTCGAGGATATCCCAGACGATGACATCCTGTTGTTCGATCTGCCGTTTGGCCGACTTGACGTTCTGGGAAATGCCGCGGTCGACCAGCTTGCGGATAACGAACGGCTTGAAAAGCTCGAGAGCCATCTCCTTGGGGAGACCGCACTGATGGAGCTTGAGATGCGGGCCGACCACGATCACGGAGCGGCCGGAATAATCGGTCCGTTTACCGAGCAGGTTCTGGCGGAAACGACCCTGCTTCCCTTCGATCCCGTCGGTCAGCGACTTGAGCGGGCGGCCGCTGGAGCCGGTCACGGCCCGCTTGCGGCGGCCGTTATCGATCAGGACGTCAACCGCTTCCTGGAGCATCCGTTTTTCATTGCGGATGATCATCTCCGGGGCCCCCATGTTGATCATCTTCTTGAGGCGGTTATTGCGGTTGAGGACCCGGCGATACAGGTCGTTCAGGTCGGAGGTGGCGAAACGCCCCCCTTCGAGCTGGACCATCGGGCGAAGGTCCGGCGGGATGACCGGCAGATTGTCCATGATCATCCAGTCGGGACGGTTATTCGATTTCTGGAAAGATTCGGCGATGCGCAGCCGCTTGATCAGGCGGAGGCGCTTCTGCCCCGTCGCCCCTTTCAGGTCGCGGCGGAGTTTCTGGGCGAGCTGGCCGATATCGATCCGCCCCAGCAGCTCTTTGACCGCCCGGGCCCCCGTCTCGGCCTTGAATTTACTGCCGTGTTTCTCCTGGGCTTCCTGGTATTCGGCTTCGCGCAGGATGGTGCCGATCTTCAACCGTTTGACGTCGGCGGCCACCTCGGTCACGATGTAGGCGTCGTAATAAATGACCTCTTCCAGCGCCCGGCCGGAAACATCAAGCAACAGGCTCATGTAACTCGGCACGCCGCGCAGGAACCAGATGTGGGCGACCGGTTCGACCAGTTTGATATGGCCCATCCGTTCGCGGCGGACGCGTGAGGTCGTGACCTCAACGCCGCAGCGCTCGCAGACGATCCCCCGATAACGGACCCGGCGGTATTTGCCGCAATGGCACTCCCAATCCTTGACCGGCCCGAAGATCTTTTCGCAGAACAGGCCGCGCCGTTCCGGCTTGAAGGTCCGGTAATTGATCGTCTCCGGCTTTTCAACCTCGCCATGCGACCAGACCAAGACCTGTTCCGGCGAAGCCAAACCGATCTTAACGTAACTGAACTCTTTTTCTTCCGTTTTCTTAATCGGCACTTCTGCCTCCCCCTGATCGGCCAAAAATCTGCGGTGTCGCCTCACGGCCGGCGACCCGGGATTCATCATCAATATTGACCTCTTTACCATCTTCGGTCATCGTCTTGAGGTCGAGCCCCAAGCCGCGTAATTCTTTGATCAAGACCTTGAACGACTCCGGAATGCCGAGCCGGCCCATGGTCTTCCCCTTGAGGATCGATTCGTAAACCTTGGAACGGCCGACCACGTCGTCTGACTTGATGGTCAACAATTCGTGCAGGGTATGCGCCGCGCCGTAGGCTTCCAGCGCCCAGACCTCCATTTCACCGAAGCGTTGGCCGCCGAACTGGGCCTTACCGCCGAGCGGCTGCTGGGTGATCAGGGAATAAGGCCCGGTCGAGCGGGCGTGCATCTTGTCATCGACCAGGTGGATAAGCTTCATGATGTACATATAACCAACAGCGACCTTGCGGCCGAACGGCCGGCCGGTCCGCCCGTCATAGAGCTCAACCTTGCCGGTCTTGTCCAGCCACTTGAGCCCTTTACTGGCGGCAGCGGCTTCTAACTCCCTCTCGATCAGTTTGATCGAGGCGTCTTCTTCGATCATTTCATCGAACGGCGGCAGTTCATATTTCTTATTGAGGATCGAACCGGCATGGCCGAGCAGCAGTTCAAAGATCTGGCCGATATTCATGCGGGAAGGGACGCCCAGCGGGTTCAGGATAACATCGACCGGGGAGCCATCCGGCAGATACGGCATATCTTCTTCCGGCATGATCCGGGCAATGACCCCTTTGTTGCCGTGGCGCCCGGCCATTTTATCGCCGATGCTGACCTTGCGTAACTGGGCCAGATAAACCCTGATCAATTCATGCACGCCCGGCGGGAGCTCGTCACCATTTTCCCGCGAGAAAACGCGGACGGCAATGACCTTGCCCCCTTCGCCCGGCGGGACGCGGAGTGAAGTGTCTCTCATGTCGCGCGCCTTGTCGCCAAAGATCGCCCGGAGGAGTTTTTCTTCGGCCGGCAGCTCGGTCTCACCTTTCGGGGTTACTTTGCCGACCAGGATATCGCCCGCTTCCACCTCAGAACCGGCCACGACGACACCGCGGTCATCGAGATGAGCTAGCGCGTCCTCTCCAACGTTAGGGATCTCGCGAGTGATCTCTTCCATCCCCAACTTGGTCGCCCGAAGCTCGATCTCCAAGCGCTGGATGTGGACGGAAGTAAAGAGGTCTTTCTTGACCAGGCGTTCCGACAGGATAATGGCGTCTTCATAGTTATAACCTTCCATCGGCATCATGGCGACCATAACGTTCTTGCCGAGGGCCAGTTCGCCGCCGTCGGTCGCCGCGCTGTCGGCGATGACATCGCCGGCCGTAATCTTCTCCCCCGACTGGACAAGCGGACGCTGGTAAAGCATCGTATCCTGGTTGCTCCGGCCGAAACTCATCAGACGGTAAACATCCTTGGTCCCGGAGCGCTGGATGACTATCTCGCTGGCATCGGATTTAAGGACCTTGCCCGAATTCTTGGCGGTGACCAGGCTGCGCGAATCGGTCGCCACTTTCTTCTCCCAGCCGGTCCCGACGATCGGCGCTTCGGGATCGAGCAACGGCACGGCCTGGCGTTGCATGTTAGCCCCCATCAGGGCGCGGTTGGCGTCATTGTGTTCCAAGAAAGGGATAAGAGCGGAAGTGATACCGACGATCTGTTCCGGCGCCACGCCGATATAATCGACTTCCGAGGGGGCGGCAAAGATGAATTCTCGCTTGTAACGGACCGGCACCTGGTCCTCGACGATCTTTCCGCTCTTGTCGAGCTTGATGTCGCACGGGGCGAGCTTATGCAGGTCCTCGATATCAGCGGTCAGGAAATCGATCCGGCTGGTGACATGACCTTTATCGACCCGGCGGTACGGGGTCTCGATAAAACCATATTTATTAACGCGGGCGTAAGTCGCCAGCGAGGCGATCAAGCCGGCATTCGGGCCTTCCGGCGTCTCGATCGGGCAAACCCGGCCGTAATGGGAAGGATGGATGTCGCGCACTTCGAAGCCGGCGCGCTCGCGGTTGAGCCCGCCCGGGCCGAGGGCCGAGAGGCGGCGCTTGTGGGTCAGCTCGGCCAGCGGGTTGGTCTGGTCCATGAACTGCGACAGCTGGCTGGAGCCGAAAAATTCTTTAATGACCGCCTGTAGCGGACGGATGTTGATCAACTGGCCGGGAGTGACCGGTTCGTTACCTTTGATCATCATCTGTTCCTTGACCAATTTTTCCAGACGGGCAAAACCGACCCTGATCTGGCGTTGCAGCAGCTCGCCGACGGCCCGGATGCGGCGGTTACCCAGGTGATCGATATCGTCCGACAGGCCCTCGCCGGTGTGGATCAGGACCAGGTAGCGGACCATGGCCAGCAGATCTTCCTTGGTCAGGGTCTGCTTTTCTTCCACCACTTTGATCCCCAGCTTCCGGTTCATTTTGTAACGACCGACCCGGCCGAGATCATAGCGGCGCTGGTTGAAGAAAAGGTTGTTCAGGTAAACCTGGGCCCCTTCCTGGGTGACCGGGTCACCCGGGCGGAGCCGTTTGTAGAGTTCGATCAGCGCCTCATCGTGCGGCAGGATCGGGCATTCCTTAAGCGAGCGGCGGCGGAACTCACCTTCGGCCAGCGAGTCGAGGGTCTCTTTTTCCGTCGCGCCAACGGCCGAGAGGAACATGGCGATCGGGATCTTGCGGGTCCGGTTGATCCGGGCAAAGATCGCGCCGGCGGCATCGGTCTCGAATTCCAGCCAGGCACCCCGGTCGGGAATGACCGTGGCATAGTAGCTGATCTTGCCGGTCCGCTCGTTCCGCTTTGACTCGCGGTAGTAGACGCCCGGCGAGCGCACCATCTGGGAAACGATCACCCGCTCCGCGCCATTAATGATGAAAGTGCCGCGCTCGGTCATCATCGGCAGGTCGCCAATGAAGACCTCCTGCGACTTGACCTCTTTGCTCTCCTTGACCAGCAGGCGGGTTTCCACCTTGACCGGCATGGCATAGGTCGATTCGCGGATCAGGCACTCCTGCGGCAGATATTTCGGTTTGCCGAACGATAGCTTGCCGGTGAATGAGAGCTCCAGTTTCCCCTGGAAACCCTTGATCGGCGAGATCGCTTTAAGTTCCTCGGTAAAACCTTCCTCGAGGAACGATTTGAACGAGTCCCGCTGCAGCTCCAGAAGATCCGGAGCTTCCATCACCCGTTTCTGGTCGGTAAATACTTTTTTCCTGACAGCCATTACTTGATCTCCACTTTCGCTCCTTCAGCTTCGAGTTTTTTCTTCATCTCCTCGGCCTCTTCCTTCTTCAGTTTGTCTTTGACGGTCTTCGGCGCGTTGTCGACCAGGTCCTTGGCTTCTTTCAACCCGAGGCCGGTCAGTTCACGCAGGACTTTCAAGACCTGGATCTTCTTGTCGCCCGTCGCGGTCAACACGACATCAAAATCTTCCTTGACGGCCACTTCCGCCCCACCGGCCGCGCCCGCCATCGCTCCGGCCATCATCATCGGCGCCGCCGCGGTCACGCCAAACTTCTCTTCAAGCTTCTTGACGAGGTCCGCCAACTCGAGGACCGACATCCCCTCAACTGCTGTAATGATCTCTTCCACTTTCGCCATCTTATTCGCCTCCTTTCTGTTTTCTGATCGCAACCAAAGCATAGGCCAACTTTCTGATCGGCCCTTGCAACACGTTCACCAAACCGAACAGCGGCGACTTAAACCCGCCGACGACCTGGCCGATAAGCTGTTCCCGCGACGGTAATTTAGAGATCGCCTCCAAACTGCCGCGGTCATAGACATTCTTGTCGACGACCCCGACCCGGACGTCCCCTTTTTCGGCCTCTTTTATGAACTTAAAGAGGATCTTGAGCGGCCCCACCGCTTCCTGGTAGCCAAAAAGAATGGCGGTCGACCCGCGCAGGCCGGCGACCAGGTCCGGGAACCCGGACTCTTTGACCGCCCGCTCGATCAAGGTGTTCTTGGCAACGCAAAAATCCGATCCCTCGGCGCGGAGCCTCTTGCGCAGGGTGGTGAGATCTTTGACGCTATAACCGTGGTAATCGGACACGGCGATCACGCTGGAACGCGCGATCTTCTCCTTCAAATCATCGACTATTACTTGTTTGGCCGCGATCGCTTTCTCGCTCATTTAACTGACCTCATCCTGGGCGACCCGCGGGTTGACCTTAAGCCCCGGCCCCATGGTGGTCGACAGAGAGACCGATTGCAGGTAAACGCCCTTGACGCCGCTTGGCTTGGCGTGAATGAGGGCCGCGATCACCGCCCGAAAATTCTGCTGCAGCGCGTCGGCCGTAAAGGAGATCTTGCCGATCCCCAGGGCAACGACGCCGCTCTTGTCCATCTTGAACTCAACCTTGCCGCCCCGGAACTCGCTGACCGCTTTCTTGATATCGTCGGTCACAGTCCCTACTTTTGGATTTGGCATTAAACCCTTCGGGCCAAGCACTTTACCGAGCTTGCCGACCATCCCCATCATGTCGGGCGAAGCGATCAGCACGTCAAAACCGAGGAAACCCTTCTGGATCTTCTCGACCAGGTCATCGGCGCCAGCCTCAACCGCCCCGGCGGCCAGGGCATCTCCCGCCCGATCGGCCCGGCAAATGACCGCGACTTTTTTCGCTTTGCCGCTGCCGGCCGGCAGCGCCACGGAGCCGCGGATCGAGGGATTCTTGACGGTATCAACACCGAGCTTGACCGCCAGGTCGACCGTTTCGTCGAACTTGGCGCGCTTGGTCTCCGGGAGGAGAGCGATCGCTTCGGCCGGAGTATGGAGCTTTTCGGGGTTGACCAATTTGGCTTTGGCCAAGTAATTCTTGCCGTGTGTCATTCGATCACTATCCCCATGCTGCGGGCCGTACCGGCGACGATCTTGGCCGCCGCTTCGAGGTCGTTGGCGTTAAGGTCAGGAAGTTTGATCGCGGCGATCTCCCGCACTTTGGCCGGGGAGACCTTGCCAACTTTGTTCTTGTTCGGCACGCCGGAACCCTTTTCCACCCCGGCGGCTTTGCGCAGGAGGTCGGCGACAGGCGGCGTCTTGAGAATAAAGGTGAAGGTGCGGTCCTTGTAGACCGAGATCTCGACCGGGACAATGGAGTCCCCCTTGTCTTTGGTCGCGGCATTATACTGCTTACAGAATTCCATGATGTTGATGCCGTGCTGGCCAAGAGCGGGGCCGATCGGCGGCGCCGGGTTAGCTTTCCCGGCCGGTATCTGCAATTTAACTTTTACGTGTAATTCTTTTGCCATCTGACTAATTTATCTTCTGGGCGTGCTCAAAATTGACCTCGACCGGCGTGTCCCGGCCGAAAATATTGATCAGCACTTTCATCTTGCCCTTTTCCGAATTGATCTCGTCGATCGTCCCGGTATAACCCCGGAACGGACCGGAAATGACCCTGACCCCTTCCCCGCGCTCGAAGGAGACCTCAAGCCGCTCTTGCTTCCCGAGCTGTTTGAGTACCCTCTGCATCTCTTTTTCCGAGACCGGCGTCGGCTGGACCTTGGAACCGATGAAGCGCGCCACGCCGTTCGTCTGCCGGATCATGTACCAAGTGGTATCGTCTAAGACCATGTCGAGAAAAACGTAACCGGGGAACATCTTGTTCACCCGCTCGACCCTTTTCCCGCCCTTGATCTCGACCACATCTTCGACCGGGACCAGCACCTGGAAGACCCGGTCCTTCAACCCTTCGTCGATGATCGTCTGCTCCAGAGCTTTTTTTGCCTTGTCTTCCTGACCGGTGAAGGTCTGGATAACGTACCATTTTCTCTCGCCAGCTACCGGCTTGGCGGCCGGCGTCTTGGCCTCCGCGGCCGCAGCCTCGGGAGCGGCTGGCGGCTCAACTTCAATTGGACCGGCGACCGGTTCGGCCGGAGGCTCTACCGGGGCAACGTCAGCAGCCTCCGCGGGCTCTCCCGTCGGCGGCGCTTGGTCTTCCTGGTTTTCCGGCGTAATGTTTTCTTCCATACTCATCTCAACAGAACTTTAAATAGCTCGGCAAAGACAAAATCGACCAGCATCAGGAACAAGGCGGTCAGGATGACCAGGGTCAGGATTATCACGGTCGCCACGGTCACGTAACGGCGATCAGGCCAGACCACCTTCTTCATCTCGGACACGGTCTCTTTCAGGTACGACTGGATCTTTTCCTTCATAAAGGAACGGGCCTGCCCCGGCTCGAACGGGGAGTCCCGGTTTTGGAGACCGGTGGTTTACCATTAACCGACAGGCCCACGTTACTTCTCCTCCTTGTGCTTGGTGTGTTTCTTGCACCAGCGACAATACTTCGCGAGCTCTACCCGTTCTTTTGTATTTTTCTTGTTCTTTGTCGACGTGTAATTTTTTCTCTTACACTCGCCGCAAACAATAGTAATTATTTCTCTCATCGCTAAATACCCCAAAACACACAAACTCCCCCCTTTCTCCGTTTGACCGGAAAAAAGAGGGGGGTGATAAAAATCCAACCAGTATAAATGGCAGGAAGTCGCCTTCGACTAAACTAAAGCCGTATCCCCACAAGGCAGACAGGTGTTAATCTTACAGTAAATGCCGGTTATCTGTCAAGGGGTTATTTTGGCTGTTTTCTTTATTTAAAAGAAAGCCAGCCGCGCCCCGGTGGCAATGACATAGCCATCCAGCGGAAACTCTTCGCCGGCGGTCGCTTTGACACTGATCCGCTGCATCCCGGCCTCGATAAAGCCGCCAGTGTTCGGGCCAAAAGCCAATTCCACGCCTACCCCGCCATACCCGCCAATCCCGGCAAAAGCCGAGGGGTTGGTCAGGGCGCCGCCCGAAGTAATGTCAGAGGTCTTGTTGACCACATAATAATCGACCTGGCCGGTAATGTAGAGGTTGAAGAAGCCGTGCGAGCTGCCGTATTCTCCCCAGTACATAGTGTAGATACGGCCGCCATAGCCGAACTTGATCGCGGTATAATTGGCGTTAACGCTTGTCCCGTTATTCAGCTTTTTCCCGATCAGGCCGAAGCGCGGGCCGGTATCGAGGTTCTCATTCAGTTTGGCGTCAAACTCCAGGCCGAGATCATAGGCCGCGTCTTTGCTGACCTGGATATTATCGGTTGGAGAAATGATCGAGGCGCGCAGGCCAAGACGGTAGCTTTTCCTCTGGGCCAGGCTATAAACAATGTTCGCCTCGTCCTTGGTCAGCGCGTCAGCCGCATACAAGCTCAAGAACCCAGTGCACAAGGAAAGAGCGATCAGAAAACTAACAACTTTTTTCATTTTTCCCCCTTTAACTATCAAAGGAATTATACGACTTTATTAATTACTGTCAAGCAATTAATCGGCTAGATTGAACTCAAAGACCGCGGTCGCGATCATCACCAGGCAGAAGCCAAGGATAACAAGCAGGTCCTGCGTTAGCGGCAGGGTATTTATCCCGAGCATAAAGCCGCGCAGGAGATCAACGCCATAAGTCAGGGGGTCGATCCTCGTCAGCAAGGTTAACCAGGCCGGTAACCGGTCTAGCGGGAAAAGCGCCCCGGAGAGGAAGAAGAGCGGCATGATCAGGAAATTAACGACCATCTGGAACCCTTCCATCTCCTTCATCCGGGCGGCAATAACGATCCCGAGGGATGAAACGGCAAAAGCGATCAGGGCCATGGCCAGGACCGTTTTTAGGACGATGATCGGCGTAAGGGCCACCCCGACCAACGGGGCCAGGGTCAGCATGATGCTCCCCTGGATGACCGCCACCGTGGAACCGCCCAGTGCTTTCCCCACCACGATCGCCCAGCGCGAGACCGGCGCGACCAGGACTTCCTTGAGGAAACCGAATTCCCTGTCCCAGACGATCGAGATAGCCGAAAAGATCGAGGTGAAAAGAACGGTCATCGCCAGGATACCGGGGAAAATGAACTCGGAGAAATTAATGTTGGCCGGGCCCTGAAAATTAGGCGACAAGGCGGTCCCCAGAACGAAAAGGAACAATAACGGTTGTCCCAAAGAAGCGACGATCCGCGGTTTGTCATACCAGTAGCGCTTGAGATCGCGCAACCAGAGGATGTAGATCGCCCAAAAGTCCCCGATCATGTCCGCCTCATCCATTGCGACCAGGACGACTCACCCCCCTGCGCCCTGATCTCCCGCCCGGTGATCTTGAGGAAAACCCCTTCCAGCGTGCTCTCGCCGTATTTGCTTTTCAGGTTAACCGGCGTGTCGATGTCGACGATCTGGCCGTGGTCGATGACCGCGATCCGGTCGCAAACCTCGGCTTCCTGCATGTAGTGGGTCGTCATAAAGATCGAGAGGCCGCTCTCCTGCCGCATCTTTAATATGTACTCCCAGATATGTAAGCGGGTCTGGGGATCGAGCCCCAGGGTCGGCTCATCCAAAAACAACAGCTTGGGCTGATGGAGAAGACCGCGGGCGATCTCCAGCCGCCGCTTCATCCCGCCGGAGAATTTGCGGACGAATTCACCCCGCCGGTCATATAACTCCACCAGGTTGAGTACTTCGGGGATCCGCTCCTTGATCCGTTTTCTGTCCATATTATATAAAAAACCATGAAAGCGGAGGTTATCCTCGGCGGTCAACCGATCGTCGAGTGACGGGTCCTGAAAGATGATGCCGATCTCGCGGCGGACCCGGTTCGGCTCTTTGGTCACATCGCAACAGGCAACATGCGCCGTGCCGGAAGTTGGCCGCAACAGCGTGCAGAGAACGCTGATCGTCGTCGTCTTCCCTGCCCCGTTCGGCCCCAGGAAGCCAAAGACCTCACCCGATTTGACCGAAAACGAGATGCCGTTAACAGCGATCAGGTCATTGAATTTTTTGGTCAGCTTATCGACTTTGATAATATCAGTGGTGGTGTCCATGTTCCTTCTCTACCGGCTCAACATAACAGAGCAACCCCTCCGGGCAAGAGTCACATTCAGTCTGGAAAGTGGCGTGGGTGATCTGATATTTGGCCTTGACCAGCGCGTTGATCTCACTGATGATCGCCGCCGTCCTTTTTATTTCCGCTTCGGCCACAACGACGTGGGCCGAGATGGCGTGCAGGCCCGAAGTTATCGTCCAAATATGCAGATCGTGGAGAGCCTCAACCCCCTTGACCGTTTTGATCGTCGCGGCTACTTCATGTAGATCTATCCCCGCCGGGGCGGCTTCCAGGAGGATATTGACCGACTCAAAGACCAGCCTGATCGCCCCGCGCAGGATCATCACGCCGATCACAAAGCCGAGAATGGGGTCGACATAATACCAGCCGAGAAAATGGATCAAAACGCCGCCGACAATGACCCCGACCGACGAAACGGCGTCGGAAACAATGTGTAAAAAGGCCCCTTTCACGTTCAGGTTATCCCGGGAAGACTTGGCCAGGATGACCGCGGCGCCGATATTAGCCAGGAGTCCGATCATCGCTACCGCTAACATTAGATCGCTCTTAATCGCCACCGGAGAGAGCAGACGGATGTAAGCCTCATAAAATATGTAAAGGGAGATCAGCGAGAGGATCACCCCGTTGAACAGGGCCGAGAGGATCTCCAACCGGTAAAAACCGAAGGTCCGTTCTTTGGTCGCCGGCCGGACAGCAAAAAAGGCCGCCAGCAGGGCTAGGCCAAGCGCCAAAGTATCGGTCAACATATGTCCCGCGTCGGACAGAAGGGCCAAACTGTTGGAGAGCAACCCCCCGACTAGCTCAACGCCAAAAATGATCGCGGTGATCAGCAGGGCCAGAAAAAGGGCGCGACGGTTATCCATTACATTAACTCCTCTACTTCTTGAATGATAATACCACAAATAAGCCGGAAGCAAGCAGCGCCATGATCGCCCCGAAATAGAAGGTCGCCGAGGGGCCGAAAACCGACCAGAGCCCGCCGGCAATTAGACTGGCAAAAAGGATCGAGACGCCGGTCACCGTATAATAGAGACCGATCGCTGTCCCGACCTTCTCTTTTGGCGCCAGGTTGGCAATATAGGCCTTACTGACCCCTTCGGTAAAAGCGATATAGAAACCATAAACCGCAAATAAGAGCCAGACCATATGAGGATTATTGGTCGAGGCAAAACCGTAATAGACCAGGGCAAAGATCAGGAAGCCCATTAAAAGGACTTTCTTGAAGCCGATCTTATCGGCCAGTATCCCGGCCGGATAGGAAAAAGCGGCGTAAAAAACGTTGTAAACGACATAAGCCAGCATGACCATCATAACCGACAGGCCAAGGTCCTTGGAGCGCAAGATCAGGAAGACATCGGAACTGTTGCCGAGCGAAAAGACGACGCTGACCAAAAGGAACAGATTATATTTTGGGCCAAAACCATCCCAGGCGATCTTGATCTTCTCGACCGGTTTTGGTTTGATCACTTCGGTCACAAAGAACTGGAGGATCAGGACGCCAATCAGCGCCGGGATAAAAGAGATCAGGAAAATGAGACGATAGTTATTGGCAAAGAGGGCCATTAAGCCGACCGCGATCAGCGGCCCGCCGACCGCGCCGAGCGTATCCATCGACCGGTGGAAACCGAAGACCGCCCCCCGGCTCCCCGCCTCCGTTGAATCGGCGATCAGCGCGTCGCGCGCGGCGACCCTGATCCCCTTGCCAAAGCGGTCGATGAACCGGGCAAAGAAGACGGTCGGCCAGATATGGGCGGTCGCCAGGATCAGTTTGGAGATGGTGGAAAAAGAATACCCGAAAACAGTCAGCGGCTTGCGCCGCTGGACCAGGTCGGAAAACCAGCCGGAAAAGACTTTCAATAGACTGGCGGTCGCTTCGGCCACCCCTTCGATCAGGCCGATGACCGCCATCGGGGCGCCGAGGACCGAGGTCAGGAAGAGCGGGATGAGCGGATAGATCATTTCGGAGGCAAGGTCATTGAAGAGGCTGACAAAACCGAGCCAAACGACGTTTCGCGGTATTTTCGTCTTCACAGGGGGCTATTCTATCGCAAATTGACGGGGATGACAAATCATGCTAT
>JBAZZV010000010.1 GCA_041658645.1 Candidatus Margulisiibacteriota bacterium | reverse complement strand
AATAGCCAAGTTGTCGAACCGCCTAATTTACGCTATAATTTAAGCTCCGTGTCCGCCTTTGGCGGGAAGGGGGAGTGCAGTTACATGCCAAAAATCCATATTATTGACGTTACTAACCGGGACGGAGTGCAGACCTCGCGCATCGGCCTGGCTAAGCTGGAAAAAACCATCATCAATATGTACCTGAACGAAATGGGGATATTCCAATCTGAATTCGGTTTTCCTTTCACCCATCATGAGACCAATTACCTCAATGCCAACCTCGAGTTGGCCGCCCTGGGGGCGCTTGCCCCGATCCGCTTGGAAGGTTGGGCCCGGGCGCTCAAGAAGGATGTTGAGCTCTCTTTCAAGCTGACGCCCAAGATCAGGCATCTCAATCTTTCGATCTCGACCTCGAACATCATGCTCGAGAATAAATTCATGGGGAAGATGACGGAAGACACGATCATTTCCAGCATGACCGCCGCAGTCGACACCGCTTATAAACTGGGGGCCGAGACCGTCGGGGTCAACGCCGAAGACGCTTCCCGCACGGAGATCGATTATTTGGTCAAATACGGTCTGGCTGCCAAGGAACACGGGGCCAAGCGCTTGCGCTATTGCGACACCCTGGGCGCGGACGATCCGCAGACGATCTACGAACGGTTGAAGATATTGGCCGAGCAGATCAAGCTGCCGATCGAGCTCCACTGCCACAACGATATCGGGATGGCGGTCGCCTGCTCGGTCCTGGGGGCCAAAGGGGTGCTCGACGGCGGCCAGGATGCCTACATCAATACCACGGTCAACGGGGTTGGGGAGCGGGCCGGGAACGCCGATCTTCTCTCTGTGCTGCTGGCGCTTAAATACAGCAGCGGCCTGCGCGGTAAAAATCTGATGCCAGCCGAGATCAAGCTGGATAAGGCGTGGCAGATCGCCAATTACGCTTCCTACGCCTTCCGGATCCCGATCGCGGTCAACCAGGTCGGGGTCGGCGCCAACGCTTTCGCCCATGAGTCGGGGATCCATGCCGACGGGGCGCTGAAGGACCGCCGCAATTATGAGCTCTACGAATACGAAGAGCTAGGCCGCGGTGAACCGGAGCTGGTTGAGACCGGCCGGATGATCACCGTCGGGGAATACTCCGGCATTAAAGGTTTCCGCAACGTTTTCGGCAAGATCGAGGTTGAGTTCAAGGACGACCAGGAAGCGGAGCGGATACTCGAACTGGTCCGTTATGCTAATGTCCATACCCAGAAACCGTTGACCCGGGCGGAGCTCCTCTTCGTGGCGAAATACCCGGAGCAGGCCCGCCAGATCATGACCGTCACGCCATAGGAGAAAATCCGAATGTCCGAAATCAGAAATCCGAAAGTTGGGATCATCTGCGGTAGCCAGTCCGATCTCGGGCTTCTGGCCAAAACGGAAGCCCAGCTCAAGGAGTTTGGGATCGGCTATGAGGTCGTTGTCGCTTCCGCCCACCGCACCCCCCAGGCGGTCGAAAAGTTCGCCCGCGAAGCGGAAAACAATTATGACTTGATCATTGCGGCGGCCGGCATGTCGGCCGCTCTCCCCGGCGTAGTCGCCGCCCAGACTATCCTCCCGGTCATCGGCATTCCCGTTCATACCGAGGCCCTCTCCGGCCATGACGCTCTCTTTTCGATCGTCCAGATGCCGCCCGGCGTGCCGGTGGCGAGTGTGGCGATCGACGGGGCGAAGAACGCGGCCATCCTGGCGGCCGAGATCCTGGCGCTGAAGTATCCCGAGTTAAAAGAAAAGCTCAAAGCTTTCAAGCAAAGGATGGCGCAAGCTTAATGTTGAATATCATTGATCTGGCCATTGCCGGGTTGATCCTTTTTTATCTGCTCAAGAACGCCGGCGGGCTCCTCAAGACGGTCAAAAATATGCTGGTGGTCGTCGTCTCGCTTGTTATCCTGGTCATCATTGTCCGCTTGTTGCTCGACTCGTCGCTCATTTCCGGCGAAGCGCGCAAGATGCTGGCCAATTCTTATTTTGTTGCCGTCTCGACCAGCCTGGTCAAAAGCGTTTATCCGGCGGTCGAGGATAACGCCCCCAAGGTCAATTCCTTCATCAAGGAAAAGATTATTTCTGCTCCCACCCCGGAAGTTAAACCCCTTAAAATAGAAGCTCCTAAGATATCGATCCCTGAAAAAGAGCTCGAGAAATTATTGGAAGAAATTCCTAAGTCCCTGAAGAAAAAATGACGAAGTATCTAGTCCTGATCGGTGACGGCATGTCCGACCTGCCGCTCAAGGCACTCGGCGGAAAAACCCCTCTGGCGGCCGCCCGGACCCCCAACCTCGACTTCCTGGCCCAAAACGGCCTCTGCGGCTGGACTAACAATATCCCTCGCGGCTTAGAACCTGGTTCAGATGTTGCCGCCATGAGCATTTTTGGCAACGATCCGCAGAAATATTATTCCGGACGGGGTCCGTTGGAAGCGGCCAGCTTGGGAATCGAATTAAAGGCGGGCGAAGTAGCCTTTCGCTGCAATCTGGTCACGGTCGAGTACGGCCGGATGAAAGACTTTACCGCCCATCATATTGCGACGCCGGAGGCTCGCCGGATCCTGGCCAAACTCAACCGGGAGATCGGTTCCCGTGGGGTTAAATTCTATCCCGGGCTAAGCTACCGCAACCTGTTAGTGATGACCGACTCCGCCGCCGCGCCGCTGGAGAAGATCAAGACCGTCCCGCCGCACGATATCACCGGCCAAAAGATCAACGGTTATCTCCCTCAAGGGAAGGGGGCCGACCAGCTCCTTCGCCTGATGAACGAGAGCGAGGTCATCCTGCATGGCCTGACCAGCCGGGCGACGATGATCTGGCCGTGGGGGCAGGGGAAAAGGCCTGACTTGCTGTCGTTCCGGCGCCGTTTTGGCAAGAAGGCGGCGATCATTACTGCTGTCCATTTATTGAAAGGGTTGGGGAAGATCCTTGGGATGGAAGTGATCAATGTTCCCGGAGCGACCGGCTATCTTGACACCAATTACCGCGGCAAGGCCGCGGCCGCCCTGCAAGCACTCCGGCGCAATGATGTTGTCTTCGTCCACGTCGAAGCGCCGGATGAGGCCGGCCACGAAGGAAACGTCAAACATAAGATCCAGGCGATCGAGGATTTTGATAAATATGTTGTTGGCGCCATGCTGAAACACGTTACGCGCCGTGCCTGCCGGCAGGCAGGTAACGCGTTACGCGATACGCGAATATTGGTATTGCCCGACCATCCGACGCCGATCAAATACATGACCCACACCAGGGACGATGTCCCGTTCGTGATCTATCCCGCGCCGTTAGCCGCTGGCCGTCAGTTGATCAAAGGTTATTCAGAGCGAGAGATCGGCCGGTCTAAATTCCGCGTGGCTGCCGGGCATCATTTATTGGAGGTGTTGTTCCATGACCGTTGAGCTGAACTTCCGGCATTGGAGTTTTCCGGGCAAGATCATGTTTGGCTACCTGATCGGCGTTTTTATCCTGACCAGCGCTTTTTCCAGCAGTATTTTTCACATCAGTACCATTGTCAATGATTACAATAACCTGATGCGCGACAGCTGGCGCCAATTGAGTGCCTTGCAGAGCCTCCGCTCGGCCGGGCTCCAGGTCCGGCTCGACCTTGACCAGCGGCCGGCCCTGGCCCGGGTCGGTCTGATGCAGATGGGGAACTGGCTGGTCGATTACACACAGTTCCGGGCCGGGGGGATCCCGGAAGATTTTGTCGCGTTGGTCGGCGACTTTTACACTTTTCGCCAGTCAGCCCTTAAGCTGGTCAACCTCAAGGAGGGTAAGCTCGTCAGCGCCGAGAGTGGCGTGATCACGGCCGAATTTAGCCGCGATTATGGTGCCTTTATCGGCCGGGCTTATGTCGAGATCGAGAAAGGGAAGAGCAAGGTCGAGGTCGGTGAGGGGCGGTTCATCGAGCGGGTCAACTATATCCTCTTTCTTAACGTTGTCCTGGCGCCGCTCGGTTTTATTTTCCTCTATTTTTACGGCCTCTTCCTGGCCAATTATACCGGCTTGCGTTTCCAAAAATTTCTGGCCAGCCTGCGGAAGATCGTCGCCGGTAACAGCGGCGAACGGATCGATGATCGTTCCAGGGATGAGCTTGGCCAGATCGCGGTGGGGGTCGATCAACTGGCGGAGCGGCTGGAAAAAAGGTAAGATAGCGGCATGAGGATAGCGATAATCGGTTTGGGCCTGATCGGCGGTTCGATCGGTTTGGGTTTAAAGAGATCAGGCGTTCAAGACCTTAAAATAGTCGGCATCCCACGGCGAGAAGAAACACTGACAGCGGCCAAGGCCATGGGAGCGATCGATGAGGGCACCACTGACCACAGCAAAGGGGTGAGCGATGCCGACCTGGTCTTTATTTGCACCCCGCTGAACCTGATCCTGCCGGTCATCAACGAAATTTCCAAGAGCCTGAAAAAAGGCGCGATCGTAACCGACGTGGGCAGTTCAAAATACGAAATAGTCTCCGCGGCGGAAAAGGCGATGCCGAAAGGCGTTTTCTTTGTGGGCGGCCATCCGATGGCCGGGAAAGAAACGACCAAACTCGAAGCGGCTGAGGCCGAACTGTTCAGGAATAAGACCTGGGTCATTACAAAAACATCAAAAACGAGTCAAAAGGCCCTGGAAAAGATCAAACAGGTGGTTGGGTGGTTGGGTGGTTCGGTTTTGGAAATGGACACAAAAACTCATGATCTCGTTGTTGCGGGAATAAGCCACCTGCCGCTGGCCGTTGCCGCGGCACTGGTGAATTCGATCGCCGGCGAGCCGGAAAAAGAGTTGATGGCCAAAGCAGCGGCATCCGGCTTCCGTGACACGACCAGGATTGCTTCGGGCGATCCCATTCTTGGCGTCGATATGTTCACTACCAATAAAAAGGCTGTTCTGAAAATGATCGGCGCTTTTAAAAAAGCGCTGGCCGAGCTGGAAAGAGCGGTCAAAGAAGGCAACGGCGAAAAGATCCGCGAAGAACTGCTCAAAGCCAAAACTGCCCGCGATGCTATTTATGGTCAAAGCTGACTTCCGCCTCCCCGGCGATAAATCGATCTCCCACCGGGCGGTCATGCTGGGCGCCCTGGCCCGGGGTGAGACTGTTATCAGAAATTACTTGGCCAGCGCTGATTGCTTAGCGACCATTGACTGCTTTCGGAAGCTAGGCGTTGCCATTAATGTTACGGGGTCCGAGTTGCGAGTTATGGGGAAGGGGCTGCAAGGTTTAAGGCCGGCTAAAGAGGCCCTCGATGTCGGTAATTCCGGGACGACGATCAGGCTGATCTCCGGGATACTGGCCGGCCAGAGCTTTACTACGAAAATAACCGGCGACGCCTCGATCCAGCGCCGGCCGATGGGGCGGATCGCCAAACCGCTCCGGCTGATGAACGCGAGTATAGCCGGGGTAGAGCGCGACGGCGAGATCTACGCTCCGCTCCAGATCTTTGGCGGCAACCTCGAACCGATCTCTTACGAACTTCCCGTGGCCTCCGCGCAAGTCAAATCCGCGGTATTACTGGCCGGCCTGTTCGCGGGCGGCGAAACATCAGTTCTTGAAAAGAACCAGTCGCGTGACCATACAGAGCGGATGCTGGAACACTTTGGCGCAACTATACGAATCACGAACCACGAATCACGAATCACTGGTCAGAAAGAGTTTGACGGTGCCGAGGTTGACGTGCCGGGGGATATCTCTTCGGCCGCCTTCTTTATCGTCGCCGGCTTGATCCTTCCCGGGGCGGTCATTACTTTGCGGGAGGTTGGGGTCAATCCGACCCGCACCGGGATCATCGACGTTCTCCACCGGATGGGGGCTGATCTGGTGGTCGAGAACGAACGGATCATCTCCGGCGAACCGCGCGCCGACCTGGTAGTTCGGAGTTCGGAATTAAGAGCGGTGAAAATTGACGGGGAGATCATTCCGCGGCTGATCGACGAGATCCCGATCATCGCCGTGGCGGCCACCCAGGCGGTGGGGACGACCGAGATCCGCGGGGCGAAAGAGCTGCGGGTCAAAGAGAGCGACCGGATCAAGACGATAGCCTCAGAGCTGCGCAAGATGGGAGCCAAGATCGAAGAACTGGATGACGGGCTGAAAATAACGGGGCCGACCAAACTAACCGGAGCCAAGATCGAAAGCTACGGCGACCACCGCATTGCCATGTCGGCCGCCATTGCCGGCCTGATTACCGAGGGCAGGACGCGCGTGACCGATACCGCTTGTATCGAAACCTCTTTTCCCGGGTTTGAAGAGATTTTAGCTTCTCTTAACAAGTAAGATAACATTCTCGATGTGCGGGGTGTGGGGAAACATATCGAGGGGTTGGCTTTGCTTGATCTGATACCCGAACGCCGTTAATCCGGCAACATCGACTTGCTGGGTGGTCGGATTACAAGAGGCATAGACGATTTTCGGCGCCCCGATCTTCCCCAGCTCCTGGATCACCTTCTTATGTAAGCCGGGGCGGGGCGGATCAAGAATGACGATCTCTGGTTTTTTGCCGAGTGAAGCGATGACCGCTTCGACCCGGCCGGCCAGGGAGGTAAAGTTCTTCAAGCCGTTCAGCTCGGCGTTGGCCCGGGAGAGCGCAACCGCCGCTTCGTTCTCTTCCAGACCGATCACTTCCCGGGCGCGGTCGGCCAACGAGAGACCGATGCTTCCTGTCCCCGCGTAAAGGTCGAAGACCATTTCTCCTCCCTGCAACCCGGCAAAATCTTTAATAACTTGTAGCAGCCTTTCCGCCTGGCGGGTATTGGTTTGGAAAAACGATTGGACCGGGACCTTGAACTTGAGGTCGAGTAAAGATTCCAATAAATAGTCCTGGCCGAGCGTCGCCTGGAGGTCGCCGTAGGAGCGATCGGCCGGCGAGAGATTAACGCTCCAGGTGATCCCCTCAACATTCCCTTTTAATTCCTCCCAGAGTGTCTCCAGAGGGAACTCACCCAGGTTGGAGGTGATGACGTTCAGGACGGCGTTCTTGATGTTTAGCCCTTCGCGGATGACGACGTGGCGCAGGAGCCCCTGTCCGCGGTCGTACTCTTTTAGATCGTGGCGGACGCTGAATTGGCGCAGACGCGCCAACAGCTCGTTGCTCCGGGCCGAAGCTAAAAGACATCTGTCGAGATCGATAATGTTGTCCCGGTCGTCCTTCAGCCCGAGGGTATGCTCCGGACCAAAAGCATAATCCATCCGGTTGCGGTAGCCGTACTCGTCAGGCGAGGGGATGATCGGTTGGCAGTCACCGAAAAGCGTTTTGATCCGCGCTTCCTTGAACTGCAACTGCGTTTTGTATTTCAACCCTTGCCAGGGGCAGCCGCCACAACGGCCAAAGTAGGGACAGGGGGGAGTTTGGCGGTTCGGGGAGCCTTCGATCAGCTTGACCAGCCGGCCGGTTTTCTTGCGGCGGTTGATCAGGATAGCTTCGACTTCATCGCCGGGGTAAGCGAAGGAGACATGTAACCCTTCCGGCCCAACGCCCCGCCCTTTTTCGTCGAGTGTCAGTATCTTCATTCCTTTCCATTATACCTTAACCTGATCCCCCCCCCCCCCCCCCCCCCCCCCCCCGACTTTTGTCGTGACCCTTTTTGTTTTAATAGCTTGTCTGCTTTAGAAAAAATAGTTTCTGCCAATTCGATAATAAGATTTACTTCTTTTGGATCCCTATCTTCAAGAATCTTTATTAATTTATTTAGCGGGGGTTTGATAGGAACCTTTTGTTTTTCTTCAAAAAGCCGCGAAAGGGAGATGCCTAACGCTTTAGCTATTTTTGCCAGGCTTTTTAAACTAGGTTGTTTCTTCCCGGCTTCAATTTTAGCAATAAATGTATAATGTAGCCCAGTAAGCCCATCTAAATCTTCCTGGGTCAAGCCCCTTGCGTTTCTTAGCATTTTGATCTTTTTGCCAAGGCCGTTTAAAATTGCCATTTATTATTCCTCCTTCCAGGCTTACAGTCTAAGCCAATTGGGTATAAGAGAAGAATAGCCCATAGGTCAAAAACAACTTGACAAATGGGCTAAATGCCATATACTTCCTTAGTAGTAATGTAAATTACTGCCTGGCTCTTCGACCTGTCCGCTTAGAGTGCGGAGGTGGAAGCTCGGAAGGAAAGAGAAGTAAAAAAATGAACACACAATTACCGATGAGTGATCTCATCATAATGATGAGTGATAGATTAAATAGTCTGCCCCCCCCCCCCCCCCCCCCCCCCCCCCCCCCCACACACACACACACACGGAAAATAAAAATTCGCGGATTTCCGCGAGCTTCACCAAACTTAATTTTTCGGAAAAGCTAAGGTATGCCTTTATACAGCCTTGGTTTTTTCTTTATTTATGACTATAAAATCAACCCGGAAATTGGAAAATGAGAATGTTTAAGTGGTTGCGGAAACTTTTAGGCATTCTTGGCCTGTTAAAAACAGCCATAAAAGAAACAGAATCCCAAATTTATGATGATTATTGATTAAGGGAGTTCGGCAAGGGATAAGCCCTTGCCCTACATTATATTATAAACAAAAGGAGGTGAAAAAACATGGCAGTTGAAAAAGCAATTGGAAGTTCCAGCTTGGTAGAAGTCATCGATCGCATTCTCGATAAGGGCATCGTGATTGACGCGTGGGTAAGGATATCCTTAGTCGGGATCGAGCTTCTGGCGATTGAAGCCAGAGTTGTGGTCGCCGGTGTTGAGACATTCTTGAAATATGCTGAAGCAGTAGGCCTCACGGCAACCGCAGCAGCGTAAGTTTCTTGAAACTTATGGGAACGATTCTTGCTGAGGAATCCCGGAATAAGGCATTCTGCACCAGGAATCTTTCTTAAAATAATCGGAGGTAGAAATGGTTGACGGCGTATCAAATGTCGCGGAAAAGATGCAGTTCCTTGCTTGTGATGTTATTTCTTCTTATGAAGACCGCATCGCTTCGATAGAATGCATTTTTTCTGATACCCACCAAATGCTGGATGGTTTTCAAAAAGCCCTGCTTGAAACCCGGGAAGAAAGAGAATCGTTAAGCAAAGAACTCCGTGAGAAATTGGCCAAAACCGACTCCCTGCGGCATAAGGATTTTGATCAAATGATGCGGGGGATTTTGGAAGAGCAAAGCAATCGGGAAAAAGAGGTAAAGAAACTTTTGGAAGATTATCTGGCGGAGCAAAAGGCGGTTGCCGGGACATTAAAGGAAGGATTTGCGGATTTCAATAAACAATTAGTCGCCGGTGAGCAAATTCGGCTGGACGAGTTTAAGGCCAAGTTCTCTGAAATTAAAAAGCAGCAGCTGGCGCGGCAGGATCAAGTAACAAAAATGCTTAAGGGTTTCCAGGCCCAAGTTGCCGAATATCGTAAAGAAAATGAGGAGTTGGCGAAAGGAATAAGGGGGCTTTTAAGTAAAGGCGAAACCATAAGAATAAGAGACTTTAAAGCCATGCTCAAGGGCTTTCAGGAAGAAAGGATAGCCGCAGCCGGGTCCTGGCGCAGTTTATCTTTAACCATGGCGAAAAAGCGTGTCCTCCGAAGCCCGGCTTGTCCGCCGGAGCTCGAAGAGCGAAGGTGGAAGGGCGTAGGAGGAAAGGGGGTGATGACTGCCACAAAATAGCCTGCCGGCAGACAGGGATTCGAAAGTTTATGTCAAATAAGAGGAGGTAAGGGAAATGTCAATTGCACAAGAGATGAAAAGTTTAGCGGATAAAATTGTAGGCGATTATGATGCCAGAATAAGTGTTTTAGGGAATATTTTTTCAGATACCCATGATACCCTTAAGGGCTTTAACCGGGATCGGGTGAAAATGGGTGCGGAGCAAAGGAAAGATTTAAGTTCCTTTGTGGGTGATTTGGTGGATACAACCAGTGGCCTATTAAAGGGTTTTGCTGGCGACCACAGGAAGATGGCTACCGCACAGGCAAAGGATCTAGCCAAATTTGCTGAAGATTTAGTCAGCAATGTAAAGAGAATGCTTAAAGAACTTCAGAAGGAGCATAAGGAAATGGCTGAAGCTCTTGAAGAAGCATTGAAGACTGGAGAAACGAATAGGTTGAAAGATTTCAAGGCCATGTTATCTGGAATTCAGAAGAGAATAATGGAAATAGATAAAGAAGTAAGTAGTTATTTGGCTGAGGTTAAGGATGACATGACAGCGGCAAGCGGTGCCTGGCAGAAAATGGCGGAGCAGATGGAAAAAGCTAGGCATGGGGTTGCTATAAAAATTGAAAAAGGCAAACCCATTGCCGCGGGCATAGAAGTTAAGACAGTAGAAGAATCCGCTAAGCCAAAGAAAAAAGGTAAAAGAGGAAGACCGAGAAAGAGCTAAAAGGAGGGCAAGGTTATGCCGAAAATAAAATGTGCCTTTTGTAAAGGCACGGGCAAAGATCCTTTTGACCTTCTCTCGGAGTTGGCTAACTGCCAGGTTTGCGGTGACGCCGGGCAGGTTACGGTTGAAGAACCCTATGTAGACTGTGCATATTGCGGGGGAAGCGGGGTCCAACCCCAAACCCGCAATACCTGCATTGCCTGCCGGGGCAAGGGAGTAATTCCAGGTAAGCGCAGTGATAAAAAGTGTTCTGCCTGTAAGGGCACCGGACGCAATATAGGCAAAGGCGATCTTCCGTGTCTTGAGTGTCAGGGGACTGGGTTGGTAGGGAAATAGATTTTACGGACAACCACAAGGGTTGTCCCTACATTATCATGTAGGGACAGGGTTTATCCCTGTCCGAAAAAAAAGGAGGTAAAAAAATGTCCATCGATGAAATGACTACCGTTTTGGACCCAAAGTCGATGCCCGATTTTGTGGAGACAAAACAGGTGAAAGAATTGGCTGATCGGTCTATGGTTTATATAAAAGCGGGGTTTCCTATCCATTTTCGCGGGGGTGCGGGGACGGGTAAAACCACCCTGGCGATGCACATTGCCAGCAAAATCGGCCGGCCCGTGGTGCTTATTCATGGGGATGAAGAGTTTAAAACCTCTGATTTAGTGGGTGGTGAATACGGCTACCGGATCCGAAAAGTGGTGGATCGCTTTATCTCGCGTGTTTTGAAAGTGGAAGAAGATATGGTTAAGCGCTGGGTGGATAACCGCTTAACGGTGGCCTGTAAATACGGCTTTACATTAATATATGATGAGTTTACCCGCTCCCGTCCGGAAGCTAATAATATCTTGCTTTCTATTTTGCAGGAAAAGATAATGGATTTGCCGGTTGGTCGAGGAGGAGGAGAGTCCTATCTTCGGGTCGACCCGGAGTTTACCGCCATCTTTACCAGCAACCCTGAAGAATACGCCGGGGTACACCGCAGTCAGGATGCCCTGCGCGACCGCATGATTACTATGGATCTGGATCATTATGATGAAGAAACAGAGATAGATATTACTGCCGCTAAAGCAAAAATATCTAAGGATAAAGCCGGGGAAATTGTAGGGATTGTGCGAGCTCTGCGGGGATCCGGAAAATGCGAGTTTGCTCCCACCATTCGCGGCTGCATCATGATTGCTAAGAGTTTAAAGGTGCTTAATGGAACTCACGATGCCGATAAAGGGATCTTCCGGGAAATTTGCACTGACATCCTGGCGTCCGAGACCAGCCGCGTGGGTAGCAGAACCAATCAGGCTAAAGTCAGGAAACTTGTTAATGAGTTAATTAATAAGCATTACGAGGGGGTGAAAATATGAAAGAGCGGCGCAAAAACGGGGCCGTGAACATCGCCGGTCTTCATGGCCTGCGGACGCTGCATTCTACGGGCAGGCGTTCTATTCCTCGAGGCAATCAAGACTCGACTTTCCTGGATTTATATATGCTGGGAAAAGAGAGAGAACGACTCGAGAAAGAAAGTTCAATCGTTGAACGCCGCAAAACAATAATTCAGCGGCGCTTAGCTGACATAGAAAAGGAAAGCCGGAAACTACAGGCGGCCGAAGCGGGCCAACTTACCGCCGGCGGCAGGGCTAGGCGCAAAAGTCTGCCGGCCACAGGCGCCCCTCAAGGCGTCCCTAAATGGCAAAGAATGGCCCTACAATATTAGTATGGAAGAGTGGATTGCTTATGATTGGAAAAAAGGTTTAGATAAACGGAAAGGGCAGATTTTACATAAAAGCGATTTTATCTGCGCTTTTTGCGGCGGGAAAGGCTTAGTTGGTACTACTCAAAAAGCTAAATGTCCGGCGTGCGGCGGAAAAGGAACCATCACCGTACAACCGCCGGTTGTAGTTTGTGCTTATTGCGGGGGGCGGGGAATGAAAAACCCCAGGAGCTTTTTCTCCTGTGTCGTCTGTCATGGGAAAGGAGTAGTTCCAATTAAAGAGCCAATTAAAACATGTAAGCAATGTAGGGGCAGAGGATCAGCTTTAAGCGGCCTGCCCTGTCTGGCCTGTCATGGAAAAGGGAGTGTAACTGTTGGATAAAGAGGGAAAATACATTTACTGCATTATTGAAACGAACTTCCCTTGTAACTTTGGTTCCATTGGTATTGGCGGGCGAGGGGATGAGGTGACAACTATTTCTTGCGAAGGTCTTTCGGCCGTGGTCAGCAATACCCCCATGACAAAATATACTTTGAGCCGGGATAATTTAATTGCCCATGAAAAGGCAATCGAAAAAGTAATGCAGGAATTTACCGTGCTTCCGGTTCGGTTTTGCAGTATTGCCGAAAGCGCCGACGAGATAAGAAATCTTCTAGGGAAAAGACATAGTGAGTTTAAAAGTCTTTTGCGGGATATGGACGGTAAAGTTGAGCTGGGGCTCAAGGCATTCTGGAAAGACATGAAAGTAATCTATAAAGAAATTGCCAACAGCCCTGAAGTTAGCGCAAAAAAGAAGAAAGGGGCTTCGGGCTTGGAGGAACAAATTGAAGCTGGAAAGTTGGTTGAGAGGTTGCTTGAAAAGAAAAAAGAAGAGGAGGGGGAAGAAATCCTCACTCATTTGCGCCACAGCGCCTATAATATCGCCTTAGGAAAACTTTTGACTGAAAATATGTTTCTCAACGCCGCTTTTTTAGTCGATAAAGCTCGCGAAATGGAATTTGATACTTTGGTTGATGAGCTGGATAAAAAATACTCCGCCAAAGGCGGACGGGCGCAGTTTAAATATGTTGGTCCCCTGCCGCCGTATAATTTTGTGAATGTTGTAATAAAGGAGGATGAGTGAAAATGGCAAAAGAGAAAAAAGGTAAAAAAGAGGAACCAAAAGTCGAAGCAGGATTTAACCTGGGTGGGATATTTGAGGGATTGGGAAGTTTGCTTGATGTTGTAGGAAAACTAGCGGAAAAGGGCGAAGAGCTTAAAAAAACGGGGGCAATAGATATTGAGGGTTTAGGCGGCAAGAAAGGTAAAATGATGTATGGTTTCACGATCAATACCATGGCCAAAGGCGGGCCCAAAGTCTCTTCCTTCGGCAACATCCATCGTACCCCTGAAGGCAAAACCGTGGTCGAAGAAGAAAGGGAACCGGAGGTCGATATTTTCGATGAGAAGGATCACGTCTTGCTGGTGGTGGAGATGCCGGGGATTGAAGAAACTGATATCAAGCTTGATCTCAAAGAAGATATCCTGGATATTTCTGCCGCAAAAGGCGACAGGAAGTATCACAAAGAAGTTCTGCTCCCTTCAAAAGTTAAAGCTGAAACAATGGCGTCAACCTATAAGAATGGGGTTTTGGAGATAAAGATACAAAAATGAATTGTAGGGACAGGGCTTGTCCCTGTCCGAAAAAACGGACAACCACAAGGGTTGTCCCTACATTTTAAGAATTATGGCAAAGAAAAAAGAAACATTAACCCTAAAGGTCTCCGAATCCCTCTCTAAAGATGTGGGTCGGGCCATTGCCCGCATCGATCCTGATGATATGAAAGATATCGGGGTAGAGGTTGGAGAAATTATCGAGATAAAGGGTAAGAAATCAACTCCCGCAAAAGTAATGCCCTGTTTTGCCGAAGATCGGGGAAAGGGGCTCATACAAATTGACGGAATTATCAGAGATAATGCCGGAGTGGGCCTGGATGAAAAAGTAAAAGTAAGTCCGGCTAAAAGTCAGCCTGCCACCCGCATTACCGTTCAACCCTTAACCCTTATGGCTTCCCAGGATACCCGCTATATGGGGCGGATACTTGAAGGCATTCCTCTTATAGCGGGAAATCGAGTCAGAGCACTCCTTTTTGGGACCAAATATCAGGAGTTTAAAGTAATAGAAGCAGTTCCGGAGGGAATTGTAGTTATTGCTCCTACCACCCAAATTAAATTAAAAACGGAAGGAGCGTCTAAAGCTGGGCCGCATCGGGTAACTTATGAGGATGTTGGCGGCTTACATAAAGAAATACGGAAAATCAGGGAAATGATCGAACTCCCTCTTAAGTATCCGCAAATTTTTGAGAGATTGGGAATTGAAGCTCCCAAAGGGGTATTTCTTTACGGGCCTCCCGGCTGCGGCAAAACCCTGATTGCTCGCGCCGTGGCCAGTGAAACTGACGCTTATTTTACCAGCATTTCCGGGCCGGAGATCATGGGGAAATTTTATGGTGAATCAGAAGGCAGACTACGCGAAGTCTTTGAAGATGCCGCGGCTCATGCTCCGGCGATACTATTTATTGATGAAATTGATTCCATCGCTCCCAAAAGAGAAGAAATGGGCGGCGAAAAACAGGTTGAAAAAAGAGTGGTGGCGCAACTATTAGCGCTGATGGATGGACTGGCGTCCCGGGGTCAGCTAATTGTGATCGCCGCGACTAATATTCCCAATGTCATTGACCCGGCTCTGCGTCGTCCCGGCAGATTTGACCGGGAAATAAGCATTCCTATCCCGGATAAAAACGGCAGATTGGAAATTTTAAACATCAATACCCGGGGCATGCCGCTAGCCAAAGATGTTAATTCGGAAAAATTAGCTGCTATCACCCATGGTTTTGTGGGCGCCGACCTTGAGGCGCTCTGCCGCGAAGCGGCTATGGCCTCCTTGCGTATATTATTTCCTCAATTGGATTTTGCCGTAGCGGAGATCCCTTATGAAAAAATTATGAAACTTGAAGTTACCATGGATAATTTTATGGAGGCGATGAAAGAGGTGGAGCCCTCGGCTATTCGTGAAGTCTTTGTGGAGGTCCCGGAGGTGGGTTGGGAGGATATCGGCGGGCTGGATGAGATCAAGGAAAACCTAAAAGAAACCATTCAGTGGCCGCTGGAATATCCTCAAATGTTTGAAAAAGCCGCGACTAAGCCCTCTAAAGGGATTTTGCTTTATGGCGCTCCCGGCACCGGGAAAACTCTTTTGGCCAAGGCCTTAGCCAAAGAGAGCGGGGTGAATTTTATTTCAGTTAAAGGCCCTGAACTTATGTCTAAATATGTGGGTGATTCCGAGCGGGCTGTCCGCGAGATCTTTAAAAAAGCCAAACAAGCGGCGCCGACTATTTTGTTTTTTGATGAAATCGAAAGCGTGGTCCCTGTTCGCGGAGCCGGGGGAGGAGATTCTCAAGTTGCCCAGCGCGTTATCAGTCAGTTTTTAACTGAACTGGATGGCATTGAAGAGCTTAAAGGAGTGGTTGTTTTAGCCGCTACCAATCGTTTTGATATGGTCGATTCCGCCTTGCTCCGTTCAGGCCGGTTTGATCTGAAGTTTGAACTGCCTTTGCCGGATAAGAAGACCAGAGTCGAGATTTTTAAAATCCATGCCAAAGATAAGCCTTTAGCTAAAGAGGTTGATTTTTCCGAATTGGCTGAAAAGACCGGGGAGCTTTCCGGCGCCGACATCGAAGCTATTTGCCGGCGAGCATCTATGTTAGCGATTAGAGATTTTATCGATAAAGCTAAGGGCAGGAAACTGGATTATTCGAAGTTTGAAATTGATAGGCCCTATTTTAGTCAGGCGATCAAGGAAATAAAAACTCATCCCCCATCCCCCTCTCTTTATAAGAGAAGAGGAGAAGCGGGGGTGAGTTGATGAAATACCTCTATTGTGTCATCCCGGACAATAAGCTGCAGACCTTTGATATCCAGGGGATCGGTGGGGAGATTTTTACTATCCCTTATGAAGATATTTCTTTGGTAGTAAGTGATAGTAAACCAATTCCTTTCGCGACTCTGCGCAAAGATGAGCTAGTAAATTACCTGCTTAGACATCAATCTATCATTGAAAAAGTCATGCAGAATTATTCAGTTGTTCCTCTCAAATTTGGAACTTTTATAGACGGAGATAACGAAACTCAAAGAATAATGAAAAAGGGCTATAAACTATTTAAAGAAATTATGGAAACCTTAAGCGGGAAAATCGAATTGGATTTGGTGGGCATTTGGAATGAGATGAATGGCGTCTTAAAAGAGATAGGAGAAATAGCAGAGATTCAATGCTTCAAAGACGAGGTTACTCAAAAGCCTCCCGGCGAAAGAATTCAGGGTGGCATAATCCTTGGAAAAATGGTTAAAGATTTCCTGGATAGAAAAAAAGATAGAATTGCCGAGGAGATAATCACGGCTTTGTCCGCCTCTGGCGGACAAGCTGGCGCTTTTTGTAAGCATGCTACTTTAAATGACAGGATGATTTTCAATACAGCTTTTTTGCTTGATAAAGATAAAAAGGAGGTCTTTGAACAGGAACTAGCGGAATTAGATAGAAAGTATGAGGGTAAAATAAACTTTAAGTGCGTAGGCCCTCTGCCCCCTTACAGTTTTGCCACTATTGAGATAAAGAAATTAACTCCGGATGAAATTTTCTATGCCAAGGCAGTTTTGGGAATAGTAGAAGATCCCCCTCCGGAAGAGGTTAAACGGGCCTACCGTGCCATGGCCGGAAAGCTTCACCCCGACAAAAATCCAGATAATCCGGAGGCCGCCAAGCAATTTGTGGAGTTAAAAAAGGCTTTTGATCTTTTATATGAATATACGAGCAACGGTTGTGATTTATTTTCGGTTAAAAAGCTTACTCTCCCCACCTAGTGGGGTGGCGGGCTTATGAGCGAAGCGAATGGTGGGTGAGGATGGGAACAACTGAACAAGAGATATTAAAGGTTGTCGGAGAAAAGGGTAAGGCCGGGAGAAGTTTGATTACCCAAAGATTAGGAATATCTCCTGGTTATGCGGATCTGGTTTGTAAATCCCTTATTCGACAAGGATATTTGAGGGTAAATGAGGGCAAATATTTTGCTCTGGCTCCCAAAGGAGCAAAGCTTTTATCGGGTGAGGGTTGGAAGTTTATCGTAGATAAGTCAATGCTGGAGGAAGTCGCTAAAGGAGTTGCCAAAGAAGTTGCCCGTGAAATAGGGGCCTTGCCGGTTAAAGAGAGGATTGTCAGAAGCGGGTCTTATCGTCCCGGTGTCAGAAGGCTAAGAGAGACAGAAGATGAGGAGAAAAGAATTCAAATTAAAACCAGTTTCATTCCGCCGATAGAATTAGAGGAGGTAAAGATGGAAAGTAATCTTGAAAAGGTTACAACTGATGAGAAAGACAAGTTTAACCTCGGAGGCGCGGTCGAAGCGTTTAAAAAGGCAAAAGGGAGGTAAGTTATGGTAAAGGGGAAAAAGTTCGCCAAAGGCGGAAAAGTTAAAAAGAAGGTTGCAAAGATGGTTAAGGTAATCGAGAAAGCCGTGCCTGCCGGACGGGCAGGCAGGCAGGCAGAATATGGTAAGGGGATAGACATTGGGACCTGTTTTATAAAATTCGCGGAGAAAAACGGCGATTCCATCATCTTTAGATCTCAGCGAGATGCCTTCTTTGAGGTAGAACACACGGATTTTACCCGCAATATGCTGGATAATTCCCGGGTTAAGTATATTATCAAAGATAACAAGCTGTACGTAGTGGGAGATGAAGCTCTGGAATTTGCCAATATTTTCCACAAAGATACCCGCCGACCGCTCCAGAAAGGGATTGTCAGCCCTTCGGAAAAAGAAGCTTTGCCCATGGTAGAACTTTTAATTAAAAGCGTTTTAGGAAAACCCCGCCGCGATGGCGAGATCGTTTACTATTCCGTCCCCGGTGAGCCAATTGATGCTGATTTCAACGTTATCTATCATGAGAAAATTCTCTATGGTTTTATCGCCAGGCTTGGCTATACCCCTAAAGTAATCAATGAGGCGCACGCCATAGTTCTGGCGGAGTTAGGCGATGAAGATTTTTCTGGGATCGGACTTTCTTTTGGCGGCGGCATGGTCAATATGTGCCTTTCCTACCTTTCCGTTCCCATAGTTGCCTTTAGCGTTACCAAGGCCGGGGACTGGATTGATCAGCAGGTAGCTTTGAGTGTCGATGAAACTGCGAGCCGCATCTCTGCTATTAAAGAAACCAGTCTTGATCTATCCAAGGAAACCGGCCTATCCAGAATAGAAAGCGCCTTATCTATCTATTACAGTCATCTCATTGAATATGTTATTGAAAACATAAAAAGGGAATTTGAAAAGAACAAAAAGATGCCGCGCCTTGATAAACCCCTTTCTATTATTTTATCAGGGGGAACTTCTTTGCCTCCCGGATTTTCAGACAGGTTTAAAAGCATTTTGGAGCGATCTAAATTTCCCTTAGCCATAAAATCAGTGCGGATGGCATCCCAGCCTTTGCGCACGGTAGCCAAAGGCGCTCTGGTAGCGGCGCTGTCCGATGAGGCAAAGGAAAAATGACAGGCGAAGAGGGTATATATGTCTATTGCATTATAGATAACCCTAAAGAGGGAAAAGAGTTTAAGACTCCGGGTATCGGAGGCCGGAGTGACAGGGTTTATGCCATTTCTTTTGATGGGCTGGGCGCAGTCGTAAGTCGCTCGCCCAAGATGAGGTATCAAGCCTTGCGGGAGAATTTGATGCCGCATGAACTGGTGGTTGAGGAAGCTATGCAAGAATTTACCGCGCTTCCGGTGCGCTTTTGCACTGTTGCGAAGAGTGAAGCGGAAGTAGTAGAAAAGGGATTAAAACGCTTTGAAGCAACCTTGAAGGATATGATTAAAAATATGAAGGGTAAAGTAGAACTGGGCTTGCGGGTCATGTGGACGGCTCTGGAACCGATCTTTGCCGAAATTGCTGAAACGCCGGAGATAAAAAAATTAAAAAGTTCCCCCCATCCAAATTTAATGGAGATTGGAAGAAGAGTTGAGGAACTTTTAAAGATAAAAAAAGAAAAGGAAGTTGAAGACTTGCTGGGAAAATTTAAGAAATTGGCGGTTGATTATAAGTTGAATTCTACCTATGGCGATCCCTGGCTAATGAATGCGGCCTTTTTGGTGGAGAAGGAGAAAGAAAAAGATTTTGACGAATTAGTGAATAAAATCCACGAACAGCATAAGGATCGAATAAATTTGAAATATGTCGGGCCGCTGGCGCCCTATAATTTCGCCAATGTGGAGCTGATGTTTTGAAATTAATGGCCAATGACCAATTAAAAATGACAAATGATGGAATAAATTATTTAAATAATCCGCCTAAGGCGGACATCCATTTGACATTGGGATTTTTGATATGGCATTTATAATCGATGATATATTAATGCTGCCGGTCCAGGGATTTATGGGGATCTTTGAGGCGATAAAGACCCAAGTCGATGAGGAGCTTTCCGATGAAGCCAAGCCTCAACAGGCGTTATTAGAAGCCCAAACCCTTTTAGATATGGGGGAGATTACCGAAGATGAGTATCAAAAGAGAGAAACGAAAATAATGGAGCGCTTGGAAGCCATTCGAAAATACAAAGAAGGAGAAGAAGAATAAATGACATTTTTGCCTTTGAGCCTCCATGATATTGTCTTGTTAGCCTTCCTTGGCGCCTGCAGAAATAGTAGGGAAATTTGTTGGGAAAACTAGAAAGTTAACCGAAAAGTTGGAAGCCGAAAAGGAAAAGATTGAAGGGAAGAAAGAAAGTGCTGGAGGAGGTGAATAAGAATGGGGGAAGGAACCGGTCCCTTTAAATGTCCAAAATGTAAAACCACAACTTATAGCGACCATGATAATTGTCCTAATTGCGGAGAGGCGCTTACCATAAGATGCTCTGAATGCGGGCATCACTGGAGGTTTAGCTACGACTATAAGTATTGTCCAAAATGTGGAACCAAAGTTTCCGCCAAAGGCGGAAAATAAAAAGGAGGGAATTAAAATGGCTGAAAAAACAAAAGGTGATGTTGTAGCCGCGACCGAAACGGTTGAAAATTTCTTTAAGAAGACGCTTAAGAAACCCAATGCCTTTGTGGTCAAGACCTCTGTTGTGGATACCGGTTGGGAGGCCAGGGTTGAGGTGGTGGAAGAAAGTGAATCTATGAAAGCCATCGGCAAGAAGATAATGGAAAAACATCAATACGATGTGGTTTTGGATAAAGATTTAACTATTACTTCTTACGATCGGCATGAATAAAACCAATAAGGAATAAAAAATATGGAGCAAGGACTTTGTTTATTTTGCCTAATCGCTGCTTCGCAATCAAATTTTGCGGGAGAGGGGAGTCAGACTATCTCTTACAAAGATATAGCGGCGGTGGTTGAAAAAACAACTATTGATGATTTTCAAGAAGAGGCATTTAAACTTAAGGTTGAGAAAGATCCTAAATGGCTGGAAGAAAAAGTTATGCATCATAATAATATAATTTCTCGCCTTGCAGAAAAGACGGCAGTTGTTCCCATAAAATTCGGGACCATCTTTAAAACCGCCAAATCGCTTGAAGCTATGCTTGAGAAAAATTACCAGGGTTTCCTGGAGATTATTTTAAATCTTGATGGAAAAGAGGAATGGGGAGTAAAAGTTTATTGTGATGCCAATAAATTAAAAGAAGAGCTTGCGCGCAGCAATCAGCATATCAAGGATATTGATTTGGCGATAAAAGATAAATCAGAAGGCGCGGCGTATTTCTTAAAAAGGAAAAGAGCCAGTTTGATTTTTGAAGAGAGCGAAAAAAAGATGAACGAAGATGCCGCCGCTATTCACGAAGAACTGGTGAAGTTCGCGGATAAAAATTGTTTGAATAAACTACAGCCCAAAGAGCTGACTATAAAGGAGGCCGAGACGATTTTAAACGGCGCCTATTTAATTCCGAAAAAGAAAGTCTCCGAGTTTAAATCTAGAGTGTCGGATTTACAGAAAACCTATGCGGCTTCCGGCCTGGAACTGGAGATATCCGGCCCATGGCCAGCTTACAGCTTCGCTAGTTTGGAGGGGAAATGACCGGGCCTTATTATGAGAAGAAAGAAGTAACTCTGGTTGAAGCGCTGGATCGGGTCTTGCACAAAGGAGCGGTTGTGGCGGGAGATATTGTTATTTCGGTGGCCGATATTGATCTGGTTTACATCGGCTTGCGGGTTCTGGTCTCTTCGGTTGAAACCATGGAAAAGTACGAAGTTGCGCGCATGAAGGAGTCAACTTAAAATGCCGGATAGTGCAGGGCATGGATCCAGTTCTTTAACGATAGTAATGGAGGATCCGGCAGAGATGCAGGATTCCGCGGTGAAGCTTAAATCCGCGGAGAGAATTAATATTGATCCTAAACAGGTAGAACAGGGATTGGCAAAGCTGGTCTTAACCCTGATAGAGCTAATCAGGAAACTCATGGAAAAACAAGCGGCGCGAAGAGTTGAAAGTGGCTCTTTAACTGATGAACAAATCGAGAAAATGGGCGAAACTTTTATAAAGCTTGATAAGAAAATGGCAGAGTTAAAAGAAATATTTAATGTAAAAGACGAAGAGCTGAATCTGAATCTCGGGCCGTTAGGAGATTTAATGTGAAGGGGGGAACATGTCTGAAGAAGAAAAAGTAAACTGCGGAATTTTCCAACAAAAGGAACGCAAAACAAGAGAAATAACCCGGAGTTTAAATGAGACCCGTGATCCTAAAGTAAAAGGCAATAGAGCCCAGCTTTTAATAAATGAACTCACTCCTCTGCTTAAATGCCTGGAATATGATCAAGGCAGTTCAGTCTGCGAGATTTGTAGAAATATAATTAATTTACGCAAGAAAACCGCAGAACTGGTAATTAAAGCTAGTAAAATAGCGTAAAAAAGGAGGGAAGAAAATTATGGTTATGCAAGGAATGGCCCACGCGACCAATGCTACGAATTTAGCGGATATCTTAGAAAGGGTTCTGGACAAGGGAATTGTCATTGCCGGCGATATTAAGATCTCGCTCGCGGATGTAGACCTGTTAAATATTAAGATTAGACTTCTGGTGTGTTCGGTGGAAAAGGCGATGGAGATTGGGATTGACTGGTGGCAGCAGGATTCTTTTATTTCTTCGCAGGCTAAAAAGCTGGAAGAAGAAAATAAAACGCTTCAAAAACGGTTAGAAAAATTGGAAGCCAAGGTAATGGGCTAGAAAGGAGGTATCTTAAAATGCCTAGGAAGAAAAAAAGACAGACAAAAACCAGGCCTGCCGCCCGCGTGCCGGTGAGGCAGGGCATAAAACTAATTGAGCCTGAGGCAGTTTTGGCAAGAGAGATCGCGGAAGAAGATCGAGATCTGCGCCAGGCAAAAGTTACTGAAATCTTCGAAGGTTTTCGCGAAGATCGAGAAAAAAGGCGAGCAGAGCTTAAAAGACTTATGAATGATCTAAGGATGCAGAGAATCAGAAGAAGGGAAGCCAGGCAAAAATACATGCTGGATCTTCGTCAGCAAGTATTGCAGAAAAAGAAGCTGATGCCCGAGGTGAGATTATGACGGCCGAAGACGAAAAAACCCTTATTTCCAGTCTTGGAATAAATCAGGTCTTTGAGGGGATCGGGAACATTATTAATGTGGTAGGGAAGATAGTAGAGGAAGGCGGCAGCACTTCCCTAAAAAGCGAGGCAGATGAGAAAACTCCTGTATGTTCCCATAATTCACAGTAGCGCAGATCTGGGAACGATTGCCGCCGAGACAGAGAAAAAAGGAATAGCGATCTGCGGCCGAGAGCGGTGGGCGGCGCATCAACAGACTATCGCCTCATTTTGGGGGGCGCTTTTTAAGTTCTTTGAGAATTTGCAGCCTAAGGGCTATAAGGTTTATCAGGATGGGTTGGTGGCGGACGGGGAGATGGGGATGAAGATTGTAGCGGATGGGGTCAAACGTGGCAGTAAGAATTATGAAATTATTGATCACCTGATTGAGGGAGGGGCAATTTTGGTAAAGACCGAAGATATAGGTATCGTAATGAAAGAATATAAATCGGTTAAGGAATTGGCGAAAGCCAGGACTTTTATCGGGAAAACCATTGCTTATCTTAAATATGTCTGCCGTAAAAATAAAACATTAGAAGAGAGAGATAATTACGTTGCTAAAAGAATAGGCGAAACGCTAAAAGAGAATGAAACCGGAATTCTCTTTATCGGAGCGCATCATAATGTTGTTGATAAGTTGCCTGGCGATATTGAGGTGATAGCACTTAAGGAGCGAGTTAGGGTCCTGAAATATATGAAAGGATATTATTTTAGAAGCAAAAGGGCCGAGAGGGATAAACTAGCCGACTATATTATGGAAGATGTCGGTGCTAATATCGAGCGATAATTAGGAGGCTTATTATGGCGGAAAAAGAAGAATCAAGGTTTGGAAAGTATCTTGAGTTATATTTTTCCCGGTTTCAGGGGGGAAGGCACGAAGTGCTTGAAAAAGATCGGGGAGTATATCTTTTTGGGCCATTTAAATTTGGATGGGCTGTTTTAACCGCTTTATGGCAATGGAAATCAAGGAACAGGAGGTGAGGCCTGGGAAACGAGGGGCGAATGACGTAAAAATGGGGGGAAACTATGGATTTATTATTAATTTTTTTAAGACCAATTAGGGATACCTTGTTGACTGTAGGGCCGCTGCTTTTAAGTTTGTTATATGCGTTGATCTTGTTGCTTATCGGTCTTCTGATCGCTAAAGGTTCGCAGTGGTTGGTAATCACCGCCCTGGGAGTCCTGCGACTTAACAAAGGAAGCAAACAAATTGGTTTTACGGAGTTCTTAACCAAAGGCGGCCTTAAAAAGGGACCAACGGAACTTTTGGGAGAGTTAGTTTATTGGCTAACTATTTTCGTGACAGTAACCGCAGTCGCCAGTATCTTAGGATTAGCTTCGGCGAAAGCTTTGCTGGGAGGACTCCTGGCCTATCTGCCGGCGGCTTTGTCAGCCGCCTATGTTTTAGGCGTAGGCATCTTTGTCGCGCTTTTACTTTCTGCGGTAATGCTGGTTATTGCCAATAATATTGGTCTTACCAACGCCAATGTTTTAGCGAATGTCGTACAGTCTGCCATTATTATCTTTGCGGCCCTAGCGGCTTTGGGGCAACTTGGGGTTCCCCTGGAGTGGCTTACAACTTCAGTTAACATAATAGTTGGCGCCGTGGGATTGGCCTTTGCCATTGCTTTTGGCCTTGGGGCAAAAGACAGGGCGGCTAATTTTCTGGATAAGTTTTTTGGTGAGGAATAAAGCCTCGTTGCTTTTTCGGCTTGGGTTGTCCCGACCTGTCTGCCGACAGGCAGGCGTAACGTCGGGACGGCCCGGGCAAGATAATAATGAAATTACCGGATAAATTATACCAGAGTTTAACCCTGCTCTTTCTGGCAATTACAGTGGTTTGTCTTTTATCTCCTTTTGTTTTGCCTCCCAGGTTTCAGGCCAAACCGGACCTATCCAATATCTTAGCTAGGGGACCTGCTATGAACAAAGATACAGTTGATTTTATGCTCGTGAGATGGCTTTTGGCTCTTCTTGCGGCATTTGTTGCCGTAAAAGGGTATAGATACTGGCCAACCATGAATCCTCATTGTTCGTTTCTGACCAGCGAAAATTCTAAAAATCATTCCCTGGATGTAAAAAAATATAAAGGGGCCCTAAACACCATGTCCTCTCTTAAAATAAAAAGCGACCCTCCTAAAATTATAAAAGGGAAGCCGAGAAAGAAAACCCGTAAAAACGGAAAGGGATCCGTTTGCTTCTCGTCAAAACAGGCTAGAAAGTTAATTGATTCAAGCGTCGCCCTGGGAAAATATTCTCAATAAAAGATGAAAAGGAAAGGCGGACAAATGGGCAGAGGATTATTAAGCCCAGTAAGCATCTTGCTTTTTATGCTGAGTGTTTTGTTTGTTCTCTTGGCTTTCCGTGGCGATCAGGCCTTAATCAGCAAGGAAGCCGATAGTTTATTAGAAAAACAAAAATATGAGGAGGCCAAAAACAAATATCAATTTATTCTGCGGCAAACAAAAGAAACCAAATATCTTAAAAACGCGAACTTAAAATTAAGTAGAATTTATTATCATTACGCCGTAACTGCTTATAATAATAGCCAATACAAGTCTTCCCTGGATAACGTTGCTTTAGCCTTAAAATACAACCAATTGAATGGCAGGGCCAAACACTTAGGAAGGCTTGTCGGGAACAGGAAAAAATTATTGATAGAAGCCAAAGTTGAGCTGGAAGGCAGCTATTCGCTTTTTCTTGAAAGCGCAAAAAACATAGAGAGCGCGACAAGGCTATTGGATGATAGTGAGACTGCTTCCGCGCTTATTTATTTTATCAAGGCTCGTAACAATTTATTCCGGGCCAGGCAGCAACTTGGACAGAATAAAATACCACTCGAGGAAACTAAGGAGGTTAATCCTCTTCCTCTTTTCAACTCTTTTATTGCCAAGCTTGTAAATTACCTAGATGTAGTCGCTATTTCTGAATATGATGCGAAATCAGGAAAGTTGTCTGGTGAAATTATTGAGCTAGGTCGAAAGACAAGGATTGCTTACCTTGGGTTTACTAAACGTGTAGATGAAATATGTAATAAATAGAAAGACGGCGCCGTCCGCCGGCTGCCAGCGGCTACCAGCCTAACCCTTTACCATCATTTTCAACTGCGGTACAATTAAAACATGGCGAATCAAAGTATTAAGATCCTGCCGGAAGACCTGATCAATAAGATCGCCGCGGGGGAAGTGGTCGAGCGTCCCGCCTCGGTCGTTAAAGAGCTGGTCGAGAACGCGATCGATGCTGGTGCGAGCCAGATCATTATCGAAGTCGATGAAGCGGGGAAGAAATTGATCCGGGTGGCCGATAACGGCCGCGGTTTGACCGAAGCCGAGATCAAGCTAGCCCTGCAGCGCCACGCGACCTCCAAACTGGCCGAGTACGACGATCTTTTCAATCTCCACACTCTCGGTTTCCGGGGAGAAGCGCTCCCTTCGATCGCGGCGGTGTCGAAAACGAAGATTGAGCGGAACCCGGCCGGCCGCGGGTTGACGGTCACGGTCAAGGACCTCTTCCACAACACTCCGGCCCGGAGGAAATTCCTGAAAGCCAACTCGACCGAGCTCGGCCATTGCGGCCAGGTCGCCGCCAAATACGCCCTGGCTTATCCCGGGATCGCCTTCCGCTTCAGCTCCGACGGCAAGCCGCTCCTCACTACCGGCGGGACCGGCCAGTTAGCCGACGCGATCCTCTCGGTCTACGGCCCAGAGATCCTGAAAGGATTGGTTGAGGTCAGCGGCGAATTCAAGGGCGGCCAGGTCACCGGTTTCGTCAGCCGGCCGACGCTGACCCGGATCGACAAGAATTATGAAGACTTTTTCGTCAACGGGCGGTTCATCAAGAATTTCCTCCTCAACCGAGCGCTGGAAGAGGCTTACCGGACCCTGATCCCGCACGGCCGTTATCCGGTAGCGGTCATTTTCCTCGCGATCGACCCGCAGCAGGTCGATGTCAATATCCACCCGGCTAAACGGGAAGTGAAGTTCGTCCGCAATCAGTTGGTGATGGATGGGGTAAGGGAGGCGGTTAAAAAAGCCCTGGGGGACCAGGCTATCAGCCAACCAGCTGGGGGGTATTACGAGACCGGCAGATCAGATAGTGCTTGGCAGCCGGCGATGGCCGACGTTCTTTTTCCGATGGACAATAGTTCGTTTCCCAGCACTGCGGCCATACCCAGTCACGACCTGCCGCTCTTCCCGCTTGGTCAGATCAACAATATGTACATAGTAGCGACCGGCGAGGGCGAATTGACCCTGATCGACCAGCATGCCGCGCACGAGAGGATACTCTACGACCGGCTTAGCCTTCAATCGTTAGCGGTTAGTCGTCAGTCGTTGTTGATGCCGGAGACGGTGGAGTTCCCTGCGCCGGAGGCTGTCGTTCTGAAAGAGAACTTGGCCTACTTAAATACTCTCGGTTTTGAGATCGAGGAGTTCGGGGGGAACAGTTTTCTCCTCCGGAGCGTGCCGGCCCTCTCCGGTCAAGCCGCTCCGCAACTGTTGTTACAGGATATAGTTGCCGATCTGGCCGTGGCCGGGAAAAGCCCCCAGATCGAGGTCCGGCAAGAGACCGTCCGCAAGTTGGTCGCCTGTCATAGCGCGATCAAAGCCGGGGATAAGTTAACTCCCCAGGAAATGGTCCAATTGATCCGAGATCTGCTGGCTACAGCCAATCCGCTGACCTGTCCTCATGGCCGGCCGACCATGGTCCGGATCTCGTCCGAAGAGCTGGCGAAGCGCTTTGGGCGCTGACGGCGAATTTTCGCCGTTTTTACCTCTATTTGTACTTGGCTAAACCTGGCAATAAAATTGCTTATTATTTGACATAGTCTGCCTCCCTCTGTTAATATGGCTTTTCGGAGGTCTTGTAATTTGGCTAAGAATTTAGTTATTGTTGAGTCACCCGCTAAGGGGCGTACCCTGGAGAAGTTCCTCGGTAAGGATTTCTCCGTGGTCGCTTCGGGGGGGCATGTCCGCGACCTGCCGGCCAAATCGCTCGGCGTCAAGGTCGACAAGGATTTTGAGCCGAATTACCAGATCATCAAAGGTAAAGAGAAGATCGTAAAAGATCTCAAGGCGGCCGCGGCCAAAGCTAAAATGGTTTTCCTCGCCCCCGATCCTGACCGTGAAGGGGAAGCGATCGCCTGGCATTTGCAGGTCCTGCTTGATATGGACAAAAAGATCAAGCGGATCGAGTTTAACGAGATCACCAAAGAAGCCGTTACCTCGGCCGTCAAGCATCCCCGCGAGATCGACCTCGATCGGGTCAACGCCCAGCAGGCGCGGCGGATCCTCGACCGCCTGGTCGGTTATAAATTAAGTCCCCTCCTCTGGAAGAAAGTCCGTAAAGGGCTGTCGGCCGGCCGGGTCCAATCGGTCGCCGTCCGCCTGATCTGCGAACGGGAAGCCGAGGTCGGCAAGTTCAAAGCCCAGGAATACTGGGACATTACCGCCCGCCTGGCCGATGATAAGAAACTGGAATTTTCCGCCAAGCTGATCGCTAAGGGGGAGAAAGCACTGGGGGTCAGCCCTAAAGACAAAGGGAAGATCATTCCCGGCGAGGCGGAGGCCAAGGCGATCGTCGCCGAACTGGGGAAGGCCGACTACGCGGTCAAAGAGGTCAGGAAAAAAGAACATAAGCGGAACCCCTCGCCGCCGTTCATTACCAGCACGCTGCAGCAAGACGCCGCCCGCAAGCTCGGCTTCTCGGCTAAAAAGACGATGGTCCTGGCCCAGAAACTCTATGAAGGCAAAGAAGTTAAAGGCGAGGACCGGGTCGGTTTGATCTCCTATATGCGCACTGACTCGGTCCGCATTGCGGCGGAAGCCGAGACCGAGGTCCGGCGCTACATCGGGGAGGCTTTTGGCAAGAAGTTCCTTCCGGCGGCGCCGATCAGGTACAAAAAAAAGAAACAGGCCCAGGACGCCCATGAAGCGATCCGTCCGACCGCAATCGCCCGGACCCCGGAAAAGTTGAAGGAGAGCCTGGACCCCGATGAACTCAAGCTCTACGAGCTGATCTGGAAGCGCTTTGTCGCCTGCCAGATGGAAGCGGCCGTTTTTGACCAGACCTCGGTCGACATCTCCGCCGGCCTGCCCGCCGCGGCGGGCGAATACCTCCTCCGGGCGACTGGTTCGGTCATCCGGTTTGAAGGTTTCCTTAAATTGTACGAAGAGAGCCGGGATGAGGCTTCTCCGGAAGACGAGCAGAGCGCCAGTCTGCCCGACCTGGCCGCCGGCGCGGCCCTGCAACTGCAAGAACTCCTCCCGCTGCAGCATTTTACCGAGCCGCCGCCGCGCTACACTGAAGCTTCGCTGGTCAAAGAGCTGGAACTGCGCGGCATCGGCCGCCCGTCGACCTATGCCCCGATCATCTCCACGATCCAGGACCGGGGCTACGTCATCAAGGAAGGGAAGGCGCTCAAGCCGACCGAGATCGGCATCACGACCAATGGTTTGCTGGTCAAGCATTTTCCCCAGATCCTTGACATCAAGTTCACCGCCCAGATGGAAGACCAGCTCGACGCGGTCGCCGAAGGTAAAGTCCAGTGGGTCGGCGCCCTCCATGAGTTTTATAAGCCGTTCTCCGCGGCGCTGGCCGAGGCCGAAGTGAAAATGGAGAAGGTCAAGACGGAGATCATGACCGATGAGCTCTGCCCGGATTGCGGCAACAAGCTGGTCATCCGCGAAGGGCGCTACGGCAAGTTCATTGCCTGCTCGACCTATCCCAAATGCAAATTTACCAAGAACCTGCCGGAAGAAGAAGCCAAGGCGGCGGCCCTCAAGGAAGTTTGCGCTAAGTGCGGCAAGCCGATGACGATCAAGCGCGGCCGTTTCGGCGAGTTCCTCGCCTGTACCGGTTATCCCGAATGTAAGAGCATCAAGCCGCTCCTCAAGAAGATCGGCGTCAAGTGCCAAAAATGCGGCGGCGAGCTGGTCGAGAAACGGACCAAGCGGGGAAAGCTCTTCTACAGTTGCAGCAATTATCCCAAATGCGATTTCGCCACCTGGCAGCGGCCGCAACCCGGGGAAACGCCGGCCGTGAAACCGCCGGAGCCGGCCGATGCTTAAAAGACTATTTACTATCAACCTCACTTTGAAGGCTACCGCCCTGGCGATCGCCATTGCTATCTGGCTGGTCGCCCATCACTGGCTGATCAGGTAAAATGCGCGAGATCAAAGAGCCGGGCGAGATGCGTCTTTTTTCCCTCAAAGCCAAAAGTCACGGCAAGAAAGTCGGTTTTGTCCCGACTATGGGCGCGTTCCACGAGGGACATCTTTCTCTTATCGCCGCCGCGAAAAAACGTTGCGAGGTCGTGGTCGCCAGCGTCTTTGTTAATCCGCTCCAATTCAGCCCGAGCGAAGACTTTGCCAGTTACCCGCGTAACCTCCGCCACGATAAGAAGCTGCTGAAAAGTTTTGAGATCGATGTCCTTTTCACCCCCGAAGCCAGAGCGATGTTCCCGGAGGGGTTTAAGACCTTCGTGGAAGTAGAGAAGCTGGCCAAGAAACTGTGCGGCCGGACCCGCCCGAACCATTTTCGCGGCGTGACCACGGTCGTCACCAAGTTATTTAACATTGTTTGCCCCGATGCCGCTTTTTTCGGCGAAAAAGATTACCAGCAGCAGTTAATCGTCAAACAACTGGTGCGTGATCTTAACCTGCCGGTTACGGTGGTCGCTCTGCCGACGGTCCGGGAGTTCGACGGGCTGGCGCTCAGCTCGCGCAACGCTTATCTTAATCCCCGGGAGAGGAAGTCGGCGGCCATTCTGTATAAAGCGCTCCGCCTGGCCCAGAGCGAGATCGGCGCGGGAGAGCGAGATTTAAATAAGATCATGTACCGGCTTCGTTCCTTGATTGGGAGCGAACCGTCGGTCCGCCTTGATTATCTGGTCGCGGCCGATCCGGAAACGCTCGAAGATGCCAAGGGGGTCCGTGGCCGGATGTTACTCGCCGTGGCGGCTTATGTTGGCAAGACCAGGTTGATCGATAATCTGATCGTTGAAGCGTGATATTAGTCGTTAGTTGTCAGTAGGAGGTAGGGGATGGGGCGGAGGGGGTTCACTTTGGTCGAGCTATTGGTCGTGATCGGGCTGTGTGGCCTGCTCCTTTCGTTTACTTTACCCGCTTTTACCAAATTAAAAGAAAACCTCCGCCTGAACGGTCTGGCAGAACATTTGGCCTCCGATCTGCGCACTACTCAAGCGACCGCTCTAACTGTTGGCCAAACCCAAGCCAGCGGGCGTTTCCGTTTCGCGGCCAGTGGTTTCCCCCCGCCAGGCGGGAGCGGGACCGAATTGATCGGGCGGAGCCGCAAAGTGATCCTCTCCTCGGCCGGGAGGGTCCGCGTTGAATAGGCGGGGGTTTACTTTAGTCGAGGTGCTGGCCGCCATGGGGCTCTTCCTCGCTGTTTTTGTCGCGTTCACCTGGCTGGTCAAATCGGCGCAGGTCGAATTGGCCCGCGCCGGCAAACTGCGCCAGGCGACCCTCTTCCTGCGCAGTCAAATGGAAGTTATCAGCCATCAGCCGTCAATCGCTCCCGAGCTGGTTGTAGTTAGATTGGAGCAGGAGTGGCAAAAAGGTCGGCCGCCGCTGATTTTATACACCTTAAGGAGCAAGTATTTATGAAGAGGGGCTTCACGCTGGTTGAAGCGATCATCGCCCTCAGCCTAACTGCGCTGATCTTTACGGTCATTTTTGGCGCTTTGGGAACAGGGGTAAGGAGTTGGCGACTGGTTGTGAGAAAGAACGCCCTCGCCCAGATCGAAACTAACCTGGCCGAAAGAGTGACGATCGATATTCGCTCCGCCTCGGCGGTTCTCTGTGGGTCGACTTCGCAGGAAGTGTTCCTTCAAGTGGGGAGTGAAAATGTCAATTATCGCTTGGTCGATGGTAAAGTCAGGCGGCGGGCCGGCAGTTGGAGCGCTTATTTAACTTCAGAAGGGGAGATTGGGCGGCTTACTTTCAGTTATCCGGAACCTGGTTTGATTAGGATCGCACTGAACAAGGCCGAATTTACGGTCGGGGTCAGATGAAGAGGAGGTCAGGGGCCGCTCTGCTGGTCGCTATTCTGGTTGCCGGAGCATTGCTCCTGCTGGCTGTTTTTCTCGGGAAAATGGTCTATAATAACCATGTCGCGGCGGTCCTTTTCTATCGGCGGGAACAAGCGGAGTGGTTGGCCGAGGCAGGTTTAGCTTCGGCTGGGGTGGAATTGGTCAAAAATCCCGCCTGGTATACTGACCAACCACATTGGCCGGCCGGCGAGCACAATTGGTTGAAAAACTCGGCGGTTGGTTATGGCCAGTCTTTAGGGGAAGGTTCATTCAAGGTCGTGCGGGAAAAAGATCTCAAAGTTGTTTACGCGGTCGGCCGGAGCGCTCGAGCCGTAGTCATATTAAAGAAGGAGTTACCATAATGATGAATTATCTGATCATGATCGTCTCGGTCCTGCTGGCGATCGCCGGCCAGATGCTGATGAAGAAGGGAATGATGGCGTTCGGGACATTCCCGGCCAGCCAGCTTCTTTTTAAGATCGTCCCGATGATCCTCAATCCGTGGGTCTTTTTCGGTTTTGCCTGTTTTGGCCTCTCTTCGCTTTTCTGGCTGGTCGTCCTGTCGCGGCTGCCGCTAAGCCTGGTCTACCCGATGGTCAGTTTGGGTTACGTCCTGGTGGCGATCCTCTCACTGATCTTCTTTAAAGAGCAGGTCAGCTTGATCCGCTGGGCCGGGATCGTGACGATCGTCGTCGGGGTGCTCCTGATCTCGAGAAGTTAATCTTTCTTGTAATACTTGGTGAAGTCTTCGGGGCGGAGGTCCGCGATAAAATCTTTGAACTTCTTTGTTTCCTCGGCATCTTTTTCCGAATTGACCAGCTTGGCCTGCATCATGACCCCTTCGGCGACCATGATCGGCGCCTGACTGCGGACGGCCAGGGCGATGGCATCCGACGGGCGGGCGTCCAGGGTCAGCAGTTTTCCTTCTTTAGTCTCGACCTCGACCGCGGCGAAAAAGGTCCCTTCCTTCATGTCGTTGATCAGGACCCGCTTGGTCTTGCCACCGAGCTTTTCGATGGCATCTTTTAGCAGGTCATGGGTCATGGGGCGGGGGGGCTGGACCCCTTGCAGTTCCATGGCGATGGCCGCGGCTTCAAATACCCCGATCCAGATGGGGAGGAAATTCAGCTCTTCCTGGTCGCGGAGGAGGACCAGCGGGGAGAGATTGCGGGGGTCAAAACCGAGCCCACCGAGCTGCATCTCGATCATGATTTCGTGACGTGAGCGACGATCTTCGCGAAATCGGCCGGATGGTTAAGCGCGAGATCGGCCAGGCTCTTGCGGTCCAGCTTGATGGCGGCCTTTTTCAGCGCGTTGATCAGCAGGCTGTATTTGATCCCCAGGGCGCGGGCGCCGGCGTTGATCCGGGTGGTCCAGAGGCGGCGCATCGTCCCTTTCTTGTCGCGGCGATGGCGGGTGGCGTGGACACCGGCCTTAATGACCGCCTGTTTGGCGCGCCGCAGCTGTGTCCGGAGGGTGATCCGGAAGCCTTTCGTCTTGGCAAAAAGCTTCTTTTTGCGGCGGCGGGCGGTGAATCCTCTTTTTACTCTGACCATGTTATCCTCCCGGTAGCATATCGTGGACGCGGCGAACGTCCGCTGGTGATAGGACGGCGTTTTTCTTCAGGCGGCGGCGCTGGGTAGCCGATTTGCACTCCAGCAGGTGGCGCCGGCCGGCATGCCGGCGCATGATCTTGCCCGATTTTTTAATGACGAAACGTTTGGCGGCGGCTTTTCTGGTTTTTATTTTTGGCATATTTTTACTTCTTTGGTCCGAGCATCAGATTAAGGTTGCGACCTTCCATCTTAGGAGGGGCCTCGGCCTTGCCGACCGAAGCTACCGCCTCGACCAGGCGGTCCAATACCTTGCGACCCAGGTCGGTATGGGCCATCTCCCGACCGCGGAACATGATATTGATCTTAACCTTGAACCCTTTTTCCAGCAGCTCTTTGGCTTTATTGACGCGGACATCAAAATCGTGCTGGGCGATCTTGGAGGAAAGTTTAACTTCCTTGATGGTCCCGGTCTTTGACGCCTTGCGCGATTCTTTCTCCTTTTTGGAGAGCTCGTAGCGGAGCCGGCCGTAATCGGCCAGACGCGCGACGGGCGGCTTGGAGGCCGGCGCGATCAGGACCAGGTCGATCCCTTGTTCGCGGGCCAGCCGGAGCGCTTCAGTGGTCGCTACCACGCCCAGCTGCTTGCCGTCATTGGCGATGAGCCGGACCTCTTTTGCCCAGATCCGCTCGTTTATTAGATAATCCCTAATACGAACTAACTCCCGTCATTCTCACCACTATTATAGCTTATTTCTCTCTTCAGGTCAAAGAGAAAATCGCTGAGGCTCTTGGTGGCCGAGGTCGCGGCGTTCCTAAGGCGGATCGAGACGGTCCCGGCTTCCGCTTCCTTGTCGCCGACGACCAGCATGTAGGGGACCTTTTGCATCTGGGCGTCGCGGATCTTGGCGCCGATGGTTTCGCGGCGGGAATCAACCTCTACCCGGACATCGGCCGCCAGAAGGGAGTCCCTGACCTTTTCCGCGTAGGGGATATGGCGGTCGGCGATCGGCAGGATCAGCGCCTGGGTCGGGGCGAGCCAGGTGGGGAAGGCGCCGGCGTAATGTTCGATCAAGGCGCCGATAAAGCGTTCCAGGCTTCCCAGGATCGCCCGATGGATCATGACCGGGGTATGTTCTTTCCCATCGTCCCCGACATAGGCCAGGTTGAAGCGCTGCGGCAGGTTAAAATCGACCTGGACGGTCGGCCCCTGCCATTCGCGGCCGAGCGAATCTTTTAATTTGACGTCGATCTTCGGGCCGTAGAAAGTGCCGGCGCCCGGGTCGATCTCAAACGGGATCCCCTGGTCCTGGAGCGATTTTTCGAGGATGGCGGTCGCCCGCTCCCAGCTCTCCTTGGTCCCGGCAAAGCTTTCCGGCCGGGTCGAGAGGTTGACGCTGAAGGCAAAGCCAAAGACCTTCATGACATAGTTGATGAAATCGAGGATAGAGAGTATCTCCTCCTCCAACTGGTCTTCGCGGCAGAAAATGTGGGCGTCGTCCTGGGTAAAGCCGCGGACCCGGAGGAGGCCATGCAGAACCCCCGATTTCTCGTAGCGGTAGACCGTGCCGAGCTCAAAATAGCGGATCGGCAGGTCGCGGTAACTGCGGGTTTTGCGTTTGAAGATCAAAATATGGCCCGGGCAGTTCATCGGCTTGAGGACGTAATCCTGCTCGTCGATCTGCATGAAGTACATGTTTTCTCGATAGTAGTTCGTATGGCCCGAAGTGTTCCAAAGGTCGATTTTGCCAATGTGCGGAATAGTGACGAACTCGTAGCCACGCTTTTTATTTTCCTTTTTCAGGAAATCCTCGATCAAACCGCGCAGGACCGTCCCTTTGGGGTGCCAGTAGACAAGACCGGCGCCCGCTTCCTCATGGATCGAGAAGAGGTCTAGCTCCCGGCCGAGCTTGCGATGGTCGCGCTTTTTGGCTTCTTCGATCTGCTTCAGATAATCATCAAGCTCTTTTTGCGTCGGGAAGACGGTCCCGTAGATCCGCTGCATCATCGGATTGGTCTCGATCCCGTGCCAGTAAGCGCCGGCGATTGAGAGCAATTTAAACGCTTTAATATGTCCCGTATGTTCAATATGCGGGCCGCGGCAGAGGTCGAGGAAATCGCCGCTCTTATACAAGGTGACCTTGTTATCGGGGATCTCGTTGAGGAGGTCGACTTTGTACTTCTCGCCCCGCGCCTCGAACAGCTCGATCGCCTTGGCCCTGTCCATCTCCTGCCGTTCAAATTTATGCTCTTTCTTGATGATCTCCCGCATCTTGGCTTCGATCTTGGTCAGGTCTTCCGGGGTGATCTGGGTCGGGAGGTCAAAATCGTAATAAAAGCCGTTTTCGATAGCCGGGCCGATCCCCAGCTTAACGCTCGGAAAGATCTCCTGGACGGCATGGGCCATCACGTGGGAGGTGGAGTGGCGGAGCACTTCCAGATCGATCTCTTTCGTCATGAAAACAAGTATATCACAGCAGCTGGGAGCGGGCAATTTTATCGGCTTCAAGCAGATCTTCGAGGGAAGGTTTTTCTTTGTTTTGGTGTCCATCCATCACCTGTTTGATTTTGACCGGGATCTGGTCGAAGGTGAATTTACCCTTCAGGAACTGGCTGACCGCTTCTTCGTTTGCTGCGTTGAGGACGGCGGGGAGGGTTCCCCCTTTTTTTCCGGCTTCATAGGCGTATTCAAGGCAGGGGAACTTCACTTTATCCGGTTTGGCGAAGGTCAGGTGGTTGCTCTTGGTCAGGTCGAGGCGGCCCCAGTGGTTTGCCTGGCGAGTCTCCTCTAATAAAGCGTATTGGATCGGGATCCGCATGTCGGGGGCGCCAAGCTGGGCCTTGACCGAGCCGTCGCTAAACTCGACCAGCGAGTGGATGATGCTCTCGGGGTGGATGACGACCTCGATCTGGGTGTAATCAAGGCCAAAGAGATAATGCGCTTCGATCACTTCGAAACCTTTGTTCATCAAGGTTGCCGAATCGATCGTAATCTTTGGCCCCATCTTCCAGGTTGGGTGCTGGAGCGCCTCCTTGGCGGTCAGCTGGGCGAACTTCTCGGCCGGGGTTTTCAGGAACGGCCCACCCGAAGCGGTCAGGATCAATTTCTTGACCGTCTTTTTGTCCTCGCCGCGGAGGCATTGGGCGATCGCCGAATGTTCGGAATCGATTGGGAAGACTTTAATGCCGGCCGCTTTAACTTCGTTCATGAATGTCTCACCGGCGGCAACCAGGACTTCTTTGGTGGCCAGGGCGATATCTTTCTTGAGTTTTACCGCTTCGAGTACGGCGGTCAAAGCGAGCGAGCCGGGGATAGCGACGAGGACCATCTTCGCTTCGGCGCAGGTGGCGACTTTCTGCAAACCCTCGGTCCCAGTATAGAGCTCGACTTTTACGCCTGCGAGCTTGGCTTCGACTTTGGCTTTGACTTCTTCGTTCTGGACGGAGACGATCCGCGGTTGGAACTTCTTGATCTGTTCGACGATCAGGTCGACCTCATCCTTGGCGGCGAGGGCGGAGACTTTCAGCGAACTGGGGAAGATCGAGACGACCTCAAGGGCCTGCTTGCCGATCGAGCCGGTGGAACCCAGGATAGCGAGCGCTTTTTTCATTTTTCTTCCCCGTTATGGTAATAGTCCCAAACTATTTTTGCCACCAGGCTGGCGATCGCGATCCCGGCCAGGATGTCGAGGTAATGCCCGTACTGGCGAATGACCAGCCAGTTGCTGCCCAGCAAAAAGCCGAGATAGGTCAAGGCAAAGCACCAGGGAATTGACCCGAGGAAAGAGTAGACGGAAAACTTGATGAATGGCATCTCGGCCACGCCGGCCGGCAGGGAGATAAAGGTCCGGATGACCGGCAGGTTGCGCGAGAGGAAAACGGAGAAATCGCCATACTTGGCGAAAAACTTTTCCGCTTTATGCAGCTCGTGTTCCCGGATAAAGAAATACTTGCCGTATTTGAGGACGAACGGCCGGCCACCGTAGTAGCCGATGGCGTAAGTGATCACGGCGCCGATCAGGTTGCCGAACGCTCCGGCCAGGGTTATCCCCCAAATAGAAAGTTTGCCGGTCGAAGCGAGAAAACCGGAGAAGGGCATGATGATCTCCGAGGGGATCGGGATGCAGGCCGACTCGAGCGTCATCAGGACCAGGACGCCGAGATAACCGACCGCCGAGATCGTTCCGGTGACGAAGACGACGATCAGGTCGATCAGCTGGGCGATCAAGGGAGCTTATCCAGGATAGTGACCTTCTTTAGAACGATCTCCGTCTTTGGCCGGTCGCGTTCGTCACGCGGGGCAGTGGCGATCTTATCCGCGATATCCTGTCCTTTGACCACCAGGCCGAAAATGGTGTGCTTGCCGTCGAGCCAGGGGGTCGGGGCGATGGTGATGAAAAACTGGCTCCCGTTGGTGTTCGGTCCGGAGTTGGCCATGGCCAGCCGGCCCGGCTTGTCGAAAGTGGTGGTTTGCGGTGCCTCGTCGTCAAACTTATAGCCCGGTCCGCCCGTTCCGTTGCCGAGCGGGTCTCCTCCCTGGACCATGAAATCGGGAATGACCCGGTGGAAAATCGTCCCGTTGTACAACGGCTTTTTCTCTATCTCCTGGGTCTTTGGGTCGAGCCAACCGCGTTCCCCTTTGGCCAGTCCGATAAAGTTCTTGACGGTAGCCGGGGCTTCTTTCGGCAACAGCTCGCAAACTATCTTCCCCAGTGATGTTTCCAGGACAGCATACTGTTTATTCATTTTCTTTTTCCCTTCCGCCGCCGATCCAACCAGCAGCGCCCCGATCAATAATATGGCTACGGCCCAACGTGTGTTATTCATAAATTAGTCATTCGTCATTAGTCATTCGTCATTTCTTAAGCCAGTGCATCATGCCGCGGAGCTCGCCGCCGACCTTCTCGATCTGGTGGTTCTTGTCTTTTTCGCGCAGGGCGTTAAAGTTTTTGCACCCTTCCTTGTTCTCCTTGATGAACTCGCGGGCGAAGGCGCCGTTCTGGATCCGGTCGAGCGCTTTCTTCATCCGCTTCTTGACCTTCTCGTCGATGATCTTGGGCCCGACGGTCAGATCGCCGTATTCGGCGGTGTTGCTGACCGCTTTGCGCATGCCGAGCAGCCCCTGCTTGTAGATCAGGTCGACGATCAGTTTCAGCTCGTGGCAGCATTCAAAGTAGGCCATTTCCGGCTGATAACCGGCTTCGACCAGCGTCTCGAACCCGGCTTTGATCAGCGCGGTGCAGCCGCCGCAGAGGACGGTCTGTTCGCCGAAGAGGTCGGTCTCGACCTCTTCTTTGAAGGTCGTTTCGAAAACGCCGGCACGGGTGCCGCCGATCCCTTTCGCGTAGGCGAGGGCGGTTTCTTTCGCTTTACCGGAAGCGTCCTGGTAAACGGCGATGAGGCAGGGGACGCCGGCGCCGTCAACGTAGGTGTTGCGGACCATGGCGCCGGGACCTTTGGGGGCGACCATGATGACATCGACATCCTTGGGGGGCTTGATCGCCCGGAAGTGGATATTAAAACCGTGGGAGAACATCAAGGTCTTCCCTTTTTTCAGCGCTTTCTTGAGCGCTTCCTTGTAAACTCCCCCCTGGACCTCATCCGGGATCAGGACCTGGATGATGTCGCCCGCCTTGGCGGCCGATTTGGCGTCCATGACCTCAAAACCGGCTTCCTGGGCCGCTTTCCAATTCGGCGTCCCTTCGACTTCGGCAATAATGACTTTGACGCCGCTATCCCGTAAATTTTGTGACTGGGCCGTTCCCTGGTTCCCGTAACCGATGATCGCCACCGTCTTATCCTTCAATAACCCGAGATCCGCGTCCTTGTCGTAATAAACTTTTGCCATTTTAATTGCCCTCCTCAATTTTCAATCTAAGTGAAATTTTCCAGACCAATCTACGAGAATATTGTAGCACGATAAAAAACTGGAAGCAAAAGTGCCAAGGCCGATTAAACAGGAGGAAAATAAACATGGAAGGAGTTAAGAGATTTCCGCCAGTAAGGACAGACAGGCTCATTGAGAGGGGATTATCAATAAGAGTGCGCCCGAATGTTGCCCGGGTAGTGATCGAACTCGATAAACTGAAGGGGATCGGCCTAAAGCAGGGGGTTGCCGCCAAGCTTTATGAAGATAACTGGAGCATGGGCCAGAAAGAAAGCGAACTGGGAACCTCGGCGGTGCTGGATCGGACGGCGGTTAAACGTTTAAAAGACGAACTTGGGATAAAAGTACCTCTGGAAATACTGGAACAGGTGTTCCCAAAGGTTAAACCGCACGATCTTCACGAATTTATCGAATGGAAGATCGTAGATCTGCAAAAAAAGCTTTTAAGCGGGGAGATGGGGCTGCCGGCTGATACTAATAAGGTTGGAGCCTGAATTAAATTTAAAATGGAGGAAAGATTATGAGCGTTGGCACAATGAGCCGATTGACCGCGAGTGCGAGAGGGATATTACAGCATACTTTAAAAATACAAAAAGGTGAACAAGTTTTTGTTGTCCATGATATTCCCAGGGCTGGCGTTGGAAGCGCTTTTGTGGCGGCGGCGGGAGAATTGGGCAATAGTGTCAGAGCTCATAATATAGGAGAAAGACGGTTTGAAAACGGAGGGATTGAAAGGCTTTTAGCCAGCGTGTCGGAAGGCGGGCCTTATGTGTTCGTCAATGCGTTTACCGGAGGAGTGACCAGCGAAGGGAAACCGGAAACACCGTTCAGGGTCCAGCTGCTTGGCCATCAAATTGGATCAAAAGAACTTTGCCCGGATGTCCCAGACAGTCTAGTTTCAATAGGAAAACAAAGCCGCGTAATGCATTCGCCGGGAATAACTGAAGAAGCGCTTCTGTGGGATGTGGATTACGGTATCATGGCGGAAAGAATGAAAAAAATAAGCGACGCGTTTGCCGGCGCGCGAGAAGCCAGGATCACGACCCAGCTTGGAACCTCTCTGCTCCTGGGCATTGGCAACCGGCCGCTTCATTGCGAACTGACGATCGATAAACCCGGAGATTTTGGGAATTGGCCTCCGGGTGAAGCCTATTGGGCTCCGCTTGAAGATTCCGCGGAAGGAGTAGCCATAGTAGATGGAACGATCGGAGACTTTGGCATCCCGGCATTCCCTATCCGCTTTGGTTATTCTAGAGGCCGCATCTCCAGCATAGATTATTTATCCTCGTCACGATCGGCGGACGAATTCCTGTTAAGATTGCGAAATGCCTTCTTTAAGGAAGACGACCCGCAGGCCGCCGTGATCGGAGAATTGGGGATCGGCGTCGCTGATTTCCCTCAAACCGGTGAAATGCTGTTTGACGAAAAAATAAAGGGAACCGCCCACAAGGCAGCTGGAGGAAATAAAAAGTTCGGAGGTGCCAATACATCAGGGACCCATCGCGACTGCTTGATGTGGCATCCGACCATCACTTTTATAAATGCAGATGGTTCTTCAAGAATGGTAATGATGAACGGAGAATTAATCTAACTCGACTACTCGGCGCTGCCGCGTTGGAGCGCGATCTTGCCGGTCCTGACCAGTTCCTTGATGCCGAATTTTGAGAGGAGCTTGATCGCCCCTTCCACCTTGCTCTCTTCGCCGGTCAACTCGAGCGTCAGCGACGTTTCCGCCACATCGACTATCTTGGCCCGGAAAATTTCGCAGATCTGGGTGATCTCCGGCCGCGTTTTTTCGTTCGCGGCGACTTTAGCCAGCACCAACTCACTCTGGATCGACTTATCCGCTGGCAGATCGAACACCTTCAAGGTGTCGATCAACTTATAAAGCTGCTTGGTGATCTGCTCCAGGTCTTTTTCGTCCCCTTCGACAACGATTGTCATCCGCGACATCGTCGGAACTTCCGTCATCCCGACGGCCAGGGATTCAATGTTAAAACCCCGCCGGCTGAACAGCCCGCTGACCCGCGAGAGGACCCCCGGCTTATTTTCTACTATGACGCTAATTGTGTGTTTCATATTAGTCAATGATCATTTCGTTGATCGCCTGGCCTGGCGGCACGAACGGGAAGACGTTCTCTTCTTTGGCGACCACAAAGTCGACCAGGACAGGGCGGTCGTTGATGGCCAAGGCCTTTTCGATCGCCCCGCGGACTTCGGACGGTTTGGTCACTCTCATCCCGACCGCGCCGTAGGCTTCCGCGATCTTGACCAGGTCCGGATTGTTGCAGAGATTGGTGTGCGAATAGTGCCGGTCATAGATCAGCTCCTGCCATTGCCGCACCATGCCAAGGAAGCTGTTGTTGAGCACGAATATTTTGATCGGCAGCCGGTTGTTGACCGCAGTCGTCAGCTCCTGGATATTCATCTGGATCGAACCGTCGCCGGCAAAGTCGATGACCAGGGCGTCGGGGCGGCCGAACTGGGCGCCGTTGGCGGCGGGGAGGCCAAAACCCATCGTCCCGAGCCCGCCGGACGAGATCCAACTCCGCGGCTTGGTGTACTTATAGAACATGGCCGCCCACATCTGGTGCTGGCCGACCTCGGTCACGATGATCGTGTCGCGGTCCCTGGTCAGTTCGTGGGTCTGTTCGATCACATACTGCGGCTTGATCACGTCGTCCATCTTGTAGGCGAGGGGATATTTCTTTTTCCACTCGGCGATCGTCTCGACCCACGGCGCGTGCTTTTCCTTCGGCCCGACTTTGTCGAGCAGGGCGCGCAGGACCCGCTTGACGTCGCCGACGATCGGGATGTCGACCCGGACATTCTTGCCGATCTCGGCCGGATCGATGTCGATGTGGATGATCCGGGCTTTAGGAGCGAATTTCTCGATGTGGCCGGTCACCCGGTCGTCAAAGCGGGCGCCGATGCCGATTAAAAGATCACATTCGGTCACGGCGTAATTGGCGTAAGCGGTGCCGTGCATCCCGAGCATCCCCATGGAGAGTTCATGCGTTTCCGGAAAGCCGCCGAGGCCCATCAGGGTAGTAGTCACCGGCAGATTGCACTTTTCGGCTAATTCTTTCAACTCTTTGGCCGCGTCCGCCGCGATCACGCCGCCGCCGGCGTAAATGATCGGCTGTCTGGCCGCCTGGATCGCCTTGACCGCCAGGGCGATCTGTTTCGGATGGCCCTCGGTCCGCGGCTTGTAGCTCGGAATATCGACCTTATCCGGATATTTATAATCGATCTTATTGACAAAAACGTCTTTTGGAATATCGACCACGACCGGGCCCGGCCGGCCGCTCCGGGCGATATGGAACGCTTCTTTAATGATCCGCGGCAGGTCTTCGGTCTTTTTGATCAGGTAGTTATGCTTGGAGATCGGCATGGTGATACCGGTCACGTCGGCTTCCTGGAAGGAATCGCGGCCGAGGAGCGAGGTCGCTACCTGGCCGGTGATCGCCACCATCGGGATCGAATCCATGTGGGCGTTGGCGATGCCGGTGACTAAATTCGTCGCCCCGGGACCTGAAGTCGCCAGGCAAACGCCGACTTTGCCGGTTGCCCGGGCGTAACCGTCGGCCGCGTGGGCGGCCCCTTGTTCGTGGCGGACCAGGATATGCTTAATATCCTTGAAGGAATACATAGCGTCATAAAGGGGAAGGACCACCCCGCCGGGGTAGCCGAAAATAATATCGACCCCTTCATTTTTTAACGATTCAAGCAATGCTTGCGCGCCAGTCAATTGCATATTATATAAATTTTAACAGATTATAGGCCAGATTTCAAAACCGCGCCCGTGCTGGCCGAAGTGACCATTTGCTGGTACCGCGCCAGCCAGCCGGTAGTGAATCTCGGTTTGGGCGCTTTCCAGTGAGCCAACCGCGCTTCGATCTCGCTCGTACTCAACCGGACATGCAGTTTCCTGTTCGGGATATCGATGTCGATGATATCCCCATTTTTAATTATCGCGATCGGACCGCCTTCGGCTGCTTCGGGCGAGACGTGACCGATGCATGGTCCGCGGGTGCCGCCGGAGAATCTCCCGTCAGTTATCAGCGCGACCGATTCCGCCAATCCCATCCCGGCGATGGTCGAAGTCGGGTAGAGCATCTCCCGCATCCCCGGGCCGCCTTTTGGCCCTTCGTATCTGATGACTACCACGTCACCATGTTTAACCTTGCCGGCGAGGATCGCTTTTTGGGCGGCATCTTCGGAGTCAAAGACCTTGGCCGGGCCGCTATGTTTCATCATTTTGGCAGAGACAGCGGTCTGTTTGACGACCCCGCCTTGTGGCGCGAGATTCCCCGTCAGGATGGCCAAGCTCCCCTGTTTGTGGTAGGGGTTCGAGAGGGGGCGGATTATTTCGCGGTCAAAGACCTCGCCGGCGGCGGCGATCTGCTTGATCGTCAAACCGGAAACGGTCGGATTGTTGACGATCAACTTGCCGAGCGTGTGGAGCGCTCCCGGCACCCCGCCGGCGTTCTCCAGATCTTCCATAAAGTGGTTGCCGCCGGGCCGGATGCTGGCAATATGCGGCGTCGCCCGGCTGATCTGGTCGAACAGGTCGAGCGGCAGAGCGATCCCCGCTTCATGGGCGATAGCGGTCAAATGGAGGACCGCGTTGGTCGAGCCGCCGAGCGCCATGTCGAGCCGGATGGCATTCATAAAAGCTTTCAGGTTCATGATCTTTCTTGGCGTGATGTTTTTCTTGACCAGCCAGACGACCTTCTTGCCGCTTTCGTAAGCGATCATCTTTTTCTTGGAGGAGACGGCGAGCGAAGTGCCGCAGTAGGGGAGTGACATGCCCATCGCTTCGGTCGCGCAGGCCATGGTGTTGGCGGTGAACATGCCGGAGCAGGAGCCGGCCCCCGGGCAGGCGTTCAGCACGAGATTATCGAGTTCTTTTTTACTGATCTTCCCCTGTTTGTAAGCCGCTTCCGCCTCAAACGTGTCGTGGACCAGGTCGAGCCGGGTCATTTTATAACAACCGGCCAGCATCGGCCCGGCGGTGACGATGATCGTCGGAACGTTCAAGCGGGCCGCGGCCATCAGCATTCCGGGAGTGATCTTGTCGCAAGCGGTCAGGAGGACCAGCCCGTCGAGCTGGTGCGCTTCGGTGACCGACTCGATCGTGTCAGCGATCAACTCGCGCGAAGGGAGGGAATAGTACATTCCTTTGTGTCCCATGGCGATGCCGTCGCAGATCGCCGGCAGGCCAAAAGTGAAGGAGACTCCGCCGCCGGCGTGGATCCCTTTCTCGATCACCCGCTCGAGAGAGCGCATATCGACATGGCCGGGGACGAGGTCGGTAAAACTTGAAGCGAGGCCAATGAACGGCTTGCCCATCTCTTCACTAGAAACCCCAGTCGCATGGAGCAAGGCCCGGATCGGGGCTTTCTTCTTTAACGCATCACTCCTCATCTGACTTTTCCTCCTTTGACAGTTGGTCGGCGATCCACTTGAGCGCGCCGCCCGCCTCATGGACCCCCGCTCTGATCTCGGGCTTAGGGGCCCTCTCGCCCAGGGCGGCTAAATAAGCCATCTTGCCGGCCCGGCTCTTGATGTTGGCATATTTAGCCTGCTTGAGCAGGTCATCGCTCATAAAAGGGGCGATGCCGAAAGCGCCGAGACCGTGTATTTCTTTCATATGTTTATCCTTGTGGCGGCAGGATTGTGACCAGATCCTCGACCTGCGAATGAGCGAAAAAGTACTGGACCAGCTTTTTAAAACGGGCCAGATCGTGTTCGCCGCCGCTCTTTTTGTCTACGACGATCTTCCTCTCCGGCCAGTCACATTCGTAGACCTGGAAAGCTGACCCTGGTTTTTCCTGGTAGACCAGGATCCAATGGCTGTCGTCTATGCCGAGGGCCATTTTACTCCCGTCGGGGAGGGTCAGCTCTTCGCTCCGGAAAGCGATCGTGCCGACAAAGGTTTTGTCCGGCAAGTCGACCTTCTCGATATAATTAGCCAGCCGCGTCATACAATATTTATTATAGCACGAGATATTGGTAAAAGCTTTTGGTTTGCCTGTGCCCTTTCCCCGTGTTATAATTCCCCCACAATGTTGCGTTTTTTGACCGCGGGAGAATCGCACGGCAAAGCCTTAGTGGCCATCCTGGAAGGGTGTCCGGCCCATCTGGCGCTTAGCGCGGCCGACCTCGATCCCGATCTGGCCCGGCGCCAGCAAGGTTATGGCCGGGGTGCCAGGATGAAGCTCGAGACCGACCGGGCGGAGATACTTTCCGGTGTCCGTCAGGGGAAAACCATCGGGAGTCCCATTGCCATCCTTATACCTAATAAAAGCACTGAACTGTTCGAACAAGCGATCACCCAGCTTCGCCCCGGCCATGCCGATCTCCCCGGCGCCTTAAAATACGAACAGAAAGATATCCGCAATATACTCGAGCGCGCTTCCGCCCGGGAAACAGCTGTTCGGGTGGCGGTGGGGGCGATCGCCAGGAAACTCCTGGCCGAGGTGCGGATCAAGGTTACCAGCCGGGTCATGGCGATCGGCGGCGCGACAAAACAAGCCGAATGGGAAAAAATGATCGACCAGGCCAAAGCGGTCGGCGACTCGCTTGGCGGCCTTTTTGAGGTGACGGTGAGCGGGGTGCCGGCCGGTTTGGGGAGTTATGTCCACTGGGACAGGCGGCTGGACGGCAACCTGGCCCGGGCCGTCATGGCGATCCCGGCGGTCAAGGGGGTCGAGATCGGGACTGGTTTTGCCCTGGCTGGTCTCCCCGGGTCCCGGGCCCATGATGAGATCTTCTATGATAAGGGTAGGGGGTTTTATCATAAGACCAATCAGGCCGGCGGCTTGGAGGGTGGCATGTCGAACGGTGAACCGATCGTCATCCGGGCGGCGATGAAACCGATCGCTACCTTGGGCAAACCGCTCCAATCGGTCGACCTGGCTTCCAAAAAACCTTCCCCGGCCCATATCGAGCGGGCTGACGTCTGCGCGGTCGAGGCGGCCGCGGTCATCGGCGAGGCGGTGGTCGCCCTGGAGATCGCTAGCGCCCTGCTGGAGAAATTCGGCTCGGATACGGTCGCTGAATTAAGCGAGAAAATTACCTCTTACCAAAAACGCCTCGCTGTGATATAATATTCCCTGGTTATGGCAGCCAAGATCAAATTACAAAGAGTCGGCACGAAGAACCGCCCGTTCTATCGGGTTGTGGTCCAGGATGAATCGGCCACGCCGAGCAGCCGGGTGATCGAGATCCTGGGGCAATATCAGCCGTTGAGCGAGCCGACCGTATTCAAGGTGGATAAGGAGCAAGCCCTCGCCTGGATCAAGAAAGGGGCCATGCCGACCGATAAAGTCCGCATCCTCTTCGGTAAAGCCGGGATCCTGCCGCCGATGGACCTGGCGGCGCTCCCCAAACGAAAAAAGAAGGGTGAACCGGCCCCGGTCGAGAACACTCCCCCGGCGGCCGTGCCGGCGAGTTAAGGAGAAGCTGCCATGAGAGAGCTGGTCGAATACATCGTCAAAACACTGGTCGATAAACCCGAAGCCGTGAGCGTCAATGAGGCCCAGGGCGAACTGGCCACTATCATCGAGATCAAGACCGCGCCGGAAGATGCTGGTAAAGTGATCGGCCGGGAAGGCCGGATCATCAATTCCATCCGCAACATCATCAAAGCCGCCGCCGCCAAACAACAAAAGAAAATATCGGTCGAGATATTGACCGAAGATAGATAACCCTAGGAGGTAATAAAATGGCAGAAAAATCACTCGAATTAAAAAGAATAGTTATGGTGAAAGCGATCGTGACCGAGGCGTTCAAGGAAAACTTGAGCAAGGAGTTGGAGCGAGCGATCGCCAACCTCGATGGCCAGCTGAACCAGATGGAGATGCAGGGTAAGACTTATCTGGAAGACCTCAAAAAGAAAGGGTTGATGCAGAAGGCGGCCGCTTTCAAGCACCAGTTCGACGAAGAGAAAAACCGCCAGGCGGCTTCCCGCTCCGACTTAATGATGAAGACGGAAGAGTCTAAACGCCTCCAAATCGGCTCCGAGTTCGTCCAGGGCCCGCTGGAGGGCCCGGTCAATGTGGCCGTCGGCGACAACCTTTATAAAAAGGTGGGCGGCGCCGAGATCGTGGTCAAAGACGGGATCATCCAAGAGATCCGCGGCCTCTAACCGCGTTCTTTGAAGTTGGACGTTTGAAGTTGTGCTAATCGATATCCTCACCCTCTTCCCGGAGATGCTCCGGGGGGCGCTTGATGCCAGCCTGCTGAAAAAAGCCCGGGATAAAGGGCTCTTGACCGTTAACCTGGTCGACCTGCGCGATTTTACTTCAGACAAACACAAGACCGCCGATGATTCGCCCTATGGGGGCGGGCCGGGGATGGTCATGAAAGTTGAGCCGATCGCGAAAGCAGTGGCCAGGGTCCAGGGACCAGGGACCAGGGTCATCTTGCTTTGCCCAACTGGCCAGACCCTAACCCAGGCTAAGATCAAAGAGCTGGCCAAAGCGGAACACCTGGTCCTCCTCTGCGGGCATTATGAAGGGGTTGACGAGCGGGTCCGGGGGTTGGTGGACGAAGAGCTTTCGATCGGTGATTATGTCTTGACCGGCGGGGAACTGCCCGCCCTGGTTTTGACCGACGCGGTCGCCCGCTATCTCCCCGGGGTGGTCAAAGAAGAAGAATCGGTCCAGCGTGATTCATTCCACGATGGTTTGCTCGACTATCCGAGCTATACCAAACCCGAAGAGTTCGAGGGGAAAAAAGTCCCCGAAGTCCTGCTCTCCGGCCATCATGCGGAGATCGAAAAGTGGCGCCGTAAGGAATCGTTGAAACGGACGTTGGAACGCCGGCCGGACCTGCTGGCCAGGGGAGAGTTGAGCGATCAAGACCGGCTCATGCTGGCCGAGATCGTCCAGAGAAACTAACATGGCGGCCGTCTATCTGGCCTTATTACATCACCCGGTCTATAACAAAAATGGCGACATAGTCACGACCTGTGTGACCGGCTTTGACCTGCACGACATCGCCCGTTCGTCGGTAACTTTTGGGGTAAAAAAGTATTATGTGGTCAATCCTATGCCGGCCCAAAGGGCGTTCGCCCAGCGGATCTTTGAATTTTGGATGGACGAAACGAGCCTGGAATTTAACTGGACCCGGGTGGAGGCGTTCCGGCTGATCTCGATCAAAGCTGACCTGGAAGAAGTGATCGAGGAGATCGCGGCCGCCGAAGGGCGGCGGCCGAAGATCATCGCCACCTCGGCCAAACCAAGAGGGAGTATTGAGTTCGGAGGACTGAGTTCGGAGATCAAAACATCAAATAATCCATACCTTTTGCTTTTTGGCACTGGCTGGGGCTTGGCGGAAGAAGTATTTACCAAAGTTGACCACGTATTGCCCCCCATTTGTGGTCCGGGCGAGTATAACCATTTGTCAGTCCGCTCGGCTTGTGCTATAATACTCGATAGGTTATTGGGCAGTTAGACCTGTCGATTTACCACCAGTTTTATTTAAGGAGCTTTTGTTATGGGCGTTATTGAAGATATCGAACAGTCACAGATGAAACGCAAGTTACCGGCTTTTAAGCCTGGAGACACAGTTAAGGTCTTCTCCAAGATCATTGAGGGGAGCAAAGAGCGGGTCCAGGGCTTTGAGGGGATCGTCATCAAACGAGGCGGGGCCGGTGTCCGCGTCAATTTTACCGTCCGCAAGCTGGTCCAGGGGGTAGGGGTAGAGAGAACTTTCCCACTCTATTCGCCGAAAATTGAACGTGTCGAAATTTTGAAAAGCGGCAAGGTTCGCCGCGCCAAGCTTTATTATATGAGGAAGAGGATCGGCAGCCGCGCTACTCGCATTGAAGAAGCCGGACAACAGGCTCCAACTGATGTTGCGGTTTAAGCACTGGTTATTAGACTGGACTGAGACGATCGTTGTCGCCCTAGCCCTCGCTTTGGTCATCCGGGCGTTTTTTCTCCAAGTTTTCTGGATTCCCTCCGGTTCAATGGAGCCGACCCTCGACATCAATGACCGGATCGTGGTCAACAAGGTCATTTATCATTTCCGCGCCCCCCAGCGCCTGGAGACCGTTGTTTTCCGCGGCGTGTCCGATACCAGCCTGCAGAAAAAGGACCTGATCAAGCGGCTGATCGGTTTGCCGGGGGAGACGCTGGTGATCAAGGATGGCGTGATCAATATCAACGGCCAACCGTTGGTCGAAACGCACACCATGAACCAGGATTACGCTAATTTCGGTCCGGTCACCATCCCGTCCGACTCGTATTTCGTCATGGGTGACAACCGCCCCGCCTCGGCTGACAGCCGTTACTGGGGTTTCCTCCCGAAAAAGAACCTGATCGGCCCCGCTTTTCTCCGCATTTGGCCGCTGTCCAAGTCTGGCCTCATCTAGTATAATAAGGGCCGATGCCCTCGTTAGTTTTCGAAAAAAGGCTCCAGCGCCAGGGGTTTAAATTGATCGCCGGCGTGGACGAAGCCGGCCGCGGGCCACTGGCCGGACCGATCGTCGCGGCCGCAGTCATTCTGCCGCTTAGTTGCCGCCTCCCCGGCCTGGATGATTCTAAAAAACTGACCCCTCTACAGCGCGAAAGATTATTCGTGGAGATCAAACGCCAAGCGATCGCGATCGGTCTGGCCGCAGTCGGCCATCGCCAGATCGATAAAATTAATATCGGCCGCGCCAACCTGTTGGTGATGGAGCTGGCAGTCCTTAAGCTCAAGATCAAGCCGGAGTATCTGTTGCTCGATGGCGGCCGCTACCGGGTCGCGCTCTCCCTGCCGCAGATGGGGATCAACGGGGGGGACGGCCGGAGCACCTCGATCGCCGCCGCTTCGGTCATGGCTAAAGTGACGCGCGACCGGCTGATGGCAGAATATCATTTACGTTATCCGGAATATGGTTTTGACCGGCACAAGGGTTACGGCACCCGGAGGCATTTGCTCGCCCTGGCGCGCTGCGGCCCCTGTCCGATCCACCGGCGCTCATTTTACCCGCTCTCCGCTCTCCCTTGACTGGCTTGACATTCAACTCGACGCGTTGCTATAATCGCCATAAATAATTATCCGGGGGAGGTGAACGACGTGAACAAACAAGAACTCTGCAACCAGGTCGCCAAGCAGACCAAGATGTCGAAGACCAAGATCATGGCGATCCTTGATTCCACTTTCAATTCGATCGAATCGTCCCTGAAAAAGGGGCAGGAGGTCCGCCTGGTCGGTTTCGGCTCCTGGCGGAAACTGAAACGGAAAGCCCGCCCGGGGCGCAATCCCCAGACCGGTAAGGAGCTGACCATCCCGGCCCGCAATGTCATCAAGTTCTCGACCGGCCAGCGCCTTTTTGACCAGATCAATTAGTCCCCGCAGCCTCCTGTTTTCCTGAAAGTCCGGCGGAAGACAGGGGGCTGTTTTTTTTCGCCACCGGCGATTTTTCGTCGGACTATACCACTCGAATGCTCGAATATGTGGGTACGAATATCCTAATAGATCAATAAATATTAGAGCATTAGGGCCTAAATTAGAGAATTCGGGCTGTAGCTGGTAATAAGTTTGCTTAATCCCTACCGTCATGGGGATGGAAAGTTATCGGCAGGGGTTAGCGGGAGAAGAGATAGCGGAACGCTATTTAAGCCAGCAAGGTTATGAGATCGTTGAAAGGAACTTCCGTTCCCAGCAAGGTGAGATCGACCTCATTGCCCGCGAAGGTGACGACCTCGTTTTTGTTGAAGTCAAAAACTATTCCGCCCGCAGTTATGGGGCCCCGCTTAGCGCGGTCAACCGGAACAAGCGCCGCAGCATCATCCACGCCGCTCGCACCTTCATATATAGAAAGCGCATTGTCGGCACGAATTGCCGCTTTGACGTGATCACGATCTACCGCCAGCCGGACGGCTCTAGGGCGATCGAGTTGTACAAAAATGCCTTTGCCATTAATTAAATGGTCGGGTTGTGGGGAGGGAATGGGTGTTAGTTAAAATTGATTCCGCGGCGCTCCTTGGGTTAGAAGCTTATTTAATTGAAGTCGAGGTCGACGCGCAAAAAGGTTTGCCGGGACAATCGATCGTCGGCTTGCCGGACGCCTCGGTCCGTGAATCACGCGACCGGGTCCGGGCGGCGATCGAGAACTCCGGTTTTGAATTCCCCGGCGGTTACTTTACGATCAACCTCGCTCCGGCCGATACCAAAAAAGAGGGGCCGCTCTACGACCTGCCGATCGCCCTCGGCATGCTGGCTGTTTCCGAACAGGTCAAGACGACGCAACTGAACGGAACGGTCGTCCTCGGCGAATTATCGCTTGATGGCTCGGTCCGTGGGATCAACGGCCTCCTGCCGATCTGCCTGTCGTTAAAGCAAGAGGGGAAGAAACAGGTCATGGTCGCCCGGGAGAACGCGGACGAAGCGGCGCTGGTCGAAGGCTTGGCCGTCTTGCCGGTCGCGAACTTACGGGAAGCAGTCGACCATATTAGTGGTCTGAAGACGATCGTTCCGCACCAGGTGGATATTGCCGCCCTCTTTCCGCCGGAGCCGGAATATGACCTCGATTTTGCCGATGTCAAAGGCCAGGGGCACGTGAAGCGGGCGTTGGAAGTGGCGGCGGCCGGTGGACACAACGTGCTCCTGGTCGGCTCCCCCGGTTCCGGTAAAACGATGCTGGCGCGCCGCCTGCCGACCATCCTGCCGCCACTCTCGATCTCCGAAGCCCTCGAGGTGACCAAGCTCTATTCCGTGACCGGCCTGCTTGACGGCAAGCACGCTTTGATAACTACCCGGCCCTTTCGTTCTCCCCACCACACCACCTCCGATATTGGGGTGATCGGGGGCGGGCGGATCCCCCGGCCGGGTGAGGTCTCGCTGGCTCATTTAGGCGTCCTTTTCCTGGATGAATTCCCGGAGTTTGAGCGCGAGGTGCTGGAGGTTTTGCGCCAACCGCTCGAGGATGGCCAGGTGACCATCTCCCGGGCCCATTCGACCATAACTTACCCTGCCCAGTTCATGCTGGTGGCGGCGATGAACCCTTGTCCCTGCGGCAATTATCTCGACCCGGTGAAAAAGTGCGTCTGTCCGCCGTACCGGGTCAAAAATTATTGGGGGAAACTCTCCGGGCCTCTTCTGGACAGGATCGATCTGCACATTGAAGTTCCCCGCTTGAAGCAAGAGGAACTGGCGGCCCAGCCGGAAGGGGAGAGTTCTAAGCTGGTCCGGGAGCGGGTCAGTCAGGCAAGGCTGACCCAGCAAGCGCGCTTCAAAGGGACGGAAGTTCATTGCAATGCCCGGATGACCCCGAAGCAGATGAAAGCGTTTTGCCAACTCGATCCCGAAGCCGAAAATCTCCTTAAATCAGCTATTCTCCATCTTCGCTTGAGCGGCCGGGCTTACGACCGGATACTTAAAGTTTCCCGCACGATCGCCGACCTGGAAGGGACGGACACTATCCAGGCGCGGCATATTGCCGAGGCGACACAATACAGGACATTGGACCGTTGGGGAGGTGAGGGGAATGTATAGAGTGGTGTATCATCTGCCGTTTAACTGTGTGCGCGAGATCTTTATGAAGTCGGACGAGCTGCAAGCTTGGTTGCGCTGGAATTGGTTGAAGGAGCGGATCATCAGTTACGAAAAGGTTAACTGACGGAAGACGGATTAAGAAAGAAGGAGGTGAGAGAGATGGAAACAGAAACGAAGACGGAGTCGATCGGAAGCAAAGAGTTGTTCAAACGGATGGTAAAAGCCGGGCGCCGGACCTATTTTGTGTCGGTCCGGGCGGCCAAGAACGATACCCGCTATATAATGCTGACCGAGAGCCGGCTGGTCGCGGATAACAAGTTTGAGAAGTCCAGCATCATGGTTTTTCAGAACAAACTGGGCGAACTGCTTAATGTCCTGCAGGAAGCCGCGCTGGTAGTGGCGTAATGGCTGCGCCGGGGGCTCCCTGGGTCAAATCAGGGAGTCCCCCGGTGTTTACAATGAAAGGTGGTGAACGAGATGACGGATAGAGAAAAAGATAAAAGCATCAGAAGATTGAAACGGATGGTGTCGGACAAGCGTTCCTGCTGGGGGCGGAAATATCTGGCTTTGGTCAGCCTGGCGAGACTGTGTTATTGCTACTAACTATTGCTCGGAAACCTGCGAATAAACTTCGCGGTTTCCTCGCATAAAAAGAATATAATTGGAGCCGCGACGTTCAGTCGCAGGTTCCAGTAAGTGATAACTTGAGGGCCCAATTTGGAACCTCAAGTTGAGGCGGGCGCTACTTTAATATGAGGAGAGTGAATTGATGGTAAGTATTATCCCAACGGAGAGGATTGAAAAAGCAATATATTTAATTAGAAAGTAAAAAGTAATGTTAGATAATGACCTTGCCGAGTTATATGGAGTAAAAACTAGAGTATTAACTCAAACAGTAAAAAGAAATCTGGAGCGGTTCCCAATCGATTTTATGTTCAAATTGAGCGCTCAAGAAGCAGAAATCTTGAGATCACAATTTGTGACCTCAAGTTGGAGAGGTCGTCGCTACTTACCGCGTGTTTTCAATTGCTTTAGCTCCTTCGCGAATAAAGGATGAGGGCGCTAATTTACATTGTGGAGGGAGAATTCATGGCAAATATTATTCCAGCGGAAAGGATTGAAAAGGCGATCTACTTAATAAGAGGGCGAAAAGTGATGATTGACAGAGATTTGGCTGAACTTTACCAGGTTGAAACTAAGGTCTTAAATCAAGCCGTTAAACGGAATCAAGATCGTTTCCCGGAGGGATTTATGTTCCAATTAAGCAAAAAGGAAAAAGCGGAGGTGGTCACAATTTGTGACCACCTCAAAGAGTTGAAATATTCTTATAGACTGCCTTATGTCTTTACGGAGCAGGGCGTGGCGATGCTTTCTTCCGTTCTAAATAGTAAGAGGGCAATACAAGTTAACATCTTAATAATTAATACATTTGTGAAGTTGCGCGAATTGGTGTCTTCTCATAAAGATGTTTTAAGAAAGATCGAGGAGCTGGAAGGAAAATATGACAAACAATTCAAGATTGTTTTTGATGCAATCAGAGCGCTAATAATTCCTACTGAAAGATCAAAAAAACGGATTGGATTTATGGTTGATTAAGTCTTAACTTTATCGCCGTGTTCCAATTGACGCAAGATGGGGTGGGCGTCGAAAAGCCCAACAAAAAACCGGAGAACAGGCTCTCCGGTTTACTTGTCTCGACAGTCGGTGATAGGTATGGCTCCCTACATATATATATCGGCAGGTTTCAGCGGAAAATTTCCCGATGTTCCGCCTGCGGCGGAAATCGGGATCCCGACATTATCCCGATGTCGGCTTCGCCGAACCGGGATCCCGACGATTCCATTATTATTCGACCATTATGACCGTCGGGACATATTTGATATACTAATGTCGTCGGGACAGTTATTTCAATATTGGCTTGAGGAGTTTCTGGAGGGTCAGCAGGGGTAGCCCGACCACATTGTCATAATCGCCTTTTATTCTTTCGATGAAGATTTTCTCGATCTCCTGGATACCATAACCACCCGCTTTATCCAGCGGCCGGCCGCTTTTGACATAGGCCATTATTTCGGTTTTACCAACCTTTTTCATCTTCACATAAGTGATCTCTCGCGTTGAATTGATCTTGCCGCTTGAGGGGTCGTAGACCGCCAGACCGGTAATGACAAGGTGGGTCCGGCCGGAGAGCCGGGTGAGCATGGAGCTGGCCTCTTTCTGGCTCCCTGGTTTGCCCAGAATAGTCTGGCCAAGGACGACGATCGTATCTGCTCCGATGACGACTGCGGTGGGGTAACGGTCGGCCACTTCGGCGCACTTGGCGCGGGCGGTCTTTTCGGCCAGGCGGGGAGGATTGGCCGCGGTTATTTTCCCTTCATCGACCCGGCTGGGGATGACCCGGAAATGTTTGACCAGCCGGCGAAGTAATTGGCGGCGGCGGGGTGAGGCGGAGGCGAGAATGATCACTTCACTTTTTCGCCGTGCTCTAAGCGGTTAACGATCAGGCCGGAGAGGAGCTTGGGGTAAAAATAGGTCGACTTGTGCGGCATTTTCTCCAGCTCGCCGGCCACGGCAATGATCTCCTCGACCTTCGTCCCGTTGAGGAGAATAGCGAAGTTGGCCCCGGGCTCATCGGCCGCCTTGATCGCGTCGAGGTCGTTCTTGAAGTAGGTGACCTTGTCCTCGGTCTCGTTAGCGATATTGAGCAGCCGCTCAAAGATGGTGTAGTGGAGGATGGTCACGTCCAGATGCTTCCAGGCCTTTGGCTTTTCCTCGGCGACCATCTCGTCAATGCTTGCCTCGTCCCGCAAGGTCAGCAGGAAGTAGCGGTAGTTCCCCAGATAGAGGCCGAACGCGTGTTTGGTCTCACCCGCCTTGGCCAGGTCTTTCATCAGCTTTTTCCGCACAGCTTCGGAGCTCTTTTTGCCGGCCGGGTAGGGGACAACATCGTAATAACTAGCCAAATCTTGCTCAAAGTGGAGCGAGTCGAAATAGGCGACATTGCTGATCACCCGGTGGATCGGCAGGACCGCCAAACCTTTCCCTTCGATCGGGGTGAAATACATTAAAACATGGTTATAAGACTCGTCTTCGGAGAACTTGGTGTTGCGGAGCTTCAGCTCGTTCTTGTAGCGGATCGCCGCCTCGAAACGATGATGGCCGTCGGCGATGAAAGCCGGCTTGTCTTTCATCTCCAGCATGATCCGGCTGATCGCGGCCTTTTTATCCACCCGCCAGACCCGGTGGACGACATTGTCGCGGTCCCGGACCTCGAGTAGCGGCTTGCGCTTCATAAAGGGTTTGAGGGTCTTGATGATCTTCTCTTTCGGATCGGAGTAGAACGAGAAGACCGAGTCGAGATTGGCATGGGTCGCTCTCATTAGATTGAGGCGGTCGAGCTTGGCTTTGGGGTAGGTTTCCTCGTGGGGATGGACCTTGGCGCGGCCGCTGTCCTCCAGGCGGAGGATACCGAAAAAGCCGATCCGGACGTATTTTTTCCCCTGGCAACTGAAGATCTGCTCATAAAGGTAAAAGGCCGGCTCGTCATCCTGGAGCATGATCTTGTGGCGGAGCCAGCCGTCGAGGAAGGCGGCCGCCCGGACATAGCGGTTGTTATACGGCCCGTCGCCGCTGAATTCCTTCCCCAGGATCATCCGGACAAAATTGAAATCGCTTAGCTTATACAGCTCGCCCTGCTGTTCCGGGCTGATGATGTCATAGGGGGGGGAGGTGACTTTGGAGAGGTGCTTGATCTTTTTTGTATTGTAGAAAATGCCCCGAAAAGGGAAGATCCTGACCATGATTATAGTGATTGTAGCACAAATGATAAAAAAAGTGAAATTTCCCGGCTGAGGGGCCGATAACCATTTGATCGTTATGTCAATAACAGGGATAAGTTCGCTCTATAATACGGTTAAGTCTATAGTCAGTGCGGCGGCTAGCGGCCGGCCGGCGAAGAGCGCTGATTCCGTCTGGGACGAGATCGCCGGCTTTATTTTCACCCCGGTGCCGTCCCCGCTCGATTGTACTTCAGCCTCGGCCCAACGGCCGACCCAGCAGCCAGGGGTCCATTTTTACCTCAATGACGCGGCGGAGGAGAGCTGGGAGCTGGCTGCCCGTCAGGTCTCGATCGAGTATTGCGGAGAAGCGGCGCCGAGTGCGGAGGCTATTACGACGACCGCCCAGGCCTTGCGGGCGGCGAATGAAAAGCATCTCAAGGGAGATATTGGCTGGATCCTCTCGGTCAACAGCACGACCCCCAAGGGGGTTGACCATCGGTTATTCGCTTGGGCCGCCTCTGGTACGGAAATATTTATTCCGACCCCGACCCCGATCACTATTTGCCCGATCACCATGACCCCCATCCCGGTTCCAGCGTCGACCCAGGCTCCGGTTCCCCAGGCAGACGCCAGCGCCAAGCCGGAAACTTCCGCCGCGCCGGAAACATCCGCTAAACCGGAAGCTAGCTCAACCAAACCTACGCCAACCAGCCCAACAGGGACGGGCAAGCAGCAGCCGTGGACTAAAGCTAGCGGGACCAGCAAGCCGCCAGCCACCGCGGCACCTACTGTGGTTATTCCAATACCTTAAGGAGGCAAAAGATCATGACTATGGATGTAAATACAATATGTAGCGCCAGTGGGGTCAAGCTGCGGGCCGTACCGGCCGGCGCCACTTTACCGGAATCAGCCACCACGACCAGCAACCAGATCGCGACGCTGGGGGAAATGTCCTGGGCGCTTGCTACTTTATCGACCTTTGTTGATCTTAGCGCGCAGGTCAGGAGCATTTTAGGCCAACCGGGACAGCCCGGCAGCTTAAATAACCATGCCTGGGAAGTATGGGGCCAAGTGACCAAGGAATTGGTTAAGGAAACCGGAGTAGCGGCAGAAGCTCTGCCGATCGAGCGGATCCTGCAAAAAGTGATCAAAAGTCTGACCGATGAAAAGTCAAAGAAAAATGACGGTGACTTGGTAAAATTGAACCATGTGCTGGGACTGTTGAACGGCAATTTGCTGGTCCCTTTTCAGCAAGCCTTGGAAAAAAGCCAAAGACCGATCGCGGCCGGGGTGGCCTATGCCCAGGATAAGTCGTTTAAGATCAATATCAAGGGGATACTGGAGCGGATCAACAGCGCCCTGCCGGAGAATCTCCGCGGCCAGATCGCTCTCTCCCAGATCAATTGGGACGCGCTTTCCGCGGCGAACATCGCCCAAGCCGCGACCCAGGTTAACAAACTGATCCACGACAATTGCGCAAGTTACGCGGCGGC